>JACWAE010000112.1 GCA_014874385.1 Dehalococcoidia bacterium
CCGCCGTTTGCCTCCCTGCTTGATTTGCTCGGTGGCAGCGTCGAAAGCCTTCATGAACGAAATAGGACCGCTGGCCACACCTCCGGTGGAGCCTACCCGGTCTCCTTCGGGGCGCAGTCGGGAGAAGGAGAAGCCGGTGCCGCCGCCGCTCTTGTGGATGAGTGCGGTGTATTTCAGGGTATCAAAGATGGAGCTCATGGAGTCCTCAATGGGCAGCACGAAACACGCAGAAAGCTGTCCCAGCTCGCGTCCGGCGTTCATCAGAGTAGGCGAGTTGGGCAGAAACTCCATGTTCAGCATCGCCTGAAAGAACTGCTCTTCTCTTTCTGTGATATCGGCTTCAGGATTGTAAAGCAAATCCGCTGCGGCGATGTGATGGGCCACGCGGCGGAACATATCCTCGGGGCTCTCGACCACCTGACCTTTTTCATCTTTGATTAAGTACCTTCTCTCGAGAACAGCCCTGGCGTTTGGCGATATTGTTTCTCTGCTCTTTTCTACAACTGCTTTCACGGGCGTAATCCTTCTAGCTGCTTTAACCTGTCTTTTCTTTTCTTCGTTTTCTTTCTCTGGTTGCACTGTGATTGGTGGAGTTCCTTCTGTCTTCTGTGCATCGAGGATACTTCTAACCATGGATTGAATCTCAGCATCCGGTACTGGTCTCTTGGTTGTATGTGCCAGATGTTCCCATCCCTGAAAAGTAGGGACGGGTTCTAACCGGTCGATAACCTGGTTGGTGAGCTGCTCGATCACCTCCCTGTCTGAGATGCCCATGGATTCAGCGTAGGTGAAGATAGTGCGAGCAATCCTGTTGCGCAGAAGTCGCTCTGCCTTACTGTTCTTTCCATTATCACTGCTCATAGCTCTTACCCCGTTTTCCTAATATCATCTGCAGGAAAGATTTACCGAGGACGTCTTGAGGAAGCAGGCCTTTTCTTTCTACCTGGGACGCTGACTTCCTCTTTGGGCAGGAGAGGGAGCTGGCTGGCGATGTCTTTGGCGGCGATGAGGGTGTCCACTTCGCGCTTGAGGCTGGTGATGTCGGCGAAATCGCGGTACACGCTGGCGAAGCGAATATAAGCGATATGGTCCAGCTTCTTCAACTTCTCCATCACAATCTCCCCCACCACTGAGCTGGGTATCTCGGCCTTGCCCAGGCTGTGCAGCTCGCTTTCGATTTCATCCACTAGCTTTTCTGTGGCTCCTGTAGGCAGTGGGCGTTTCTCACAAGCCTTTCGAATTCCAGTTGCCAGCTTCTCCCGGCTGAACTCCTCACGGCGCTGGTCTTTTTTGATGATAACCGGGTTGCTGGTTTGTATCCTCTCGTGTGTGGTGAACCTGAACCCGCAGCCCAGACACTCCCGGCGGCGGCGGATGGTCTCATTCACATCGCGAGAATCAATCACCTTGGAATCTATATAGCCACAATGAGGGCACTTCATAGAGACACCTCGCCTATCCAACATATTGTGGTGCAGACTCAAAGTAACACAATATCTAGGTGTTGTCAAGGGGTTTTGTGAGGTATTTTCAGGGTACTTTTGGACTGCAAAAGGCTTGCTTAGCTTTGTTGTCGCCTTATCGGTAACCAGCTAAAGAGCTTGCCGAAATCGCCGCTTTCCCATGATACCAGCAGTTGGCCTGCGATAAACAGGGAGCTGTAGGTGCTGGCAATAACGCCGACGATTAATGCCAGCATGAAGTTGTGGATAGTAGATCCGCCGAAGGCGTACAGGGCAAATAGAGTAAACAATACGGTCAAGCTGGTGTTCATCGACCTGGTTATAGTCTCAGTGATGCCCATATTGACCCTGGTGCCGAGATCGAAGCGGCTGGCCACGACGCTACTCTCTCGAAGGCGGTCGAAGACGACGATGACATTGTTCACGCCAAAGCCGATTATGGTCAATACTGCAATGATAAACATGGAGTTAACTTCTATTCTGAAAACGGCGAAAACTGCCAGCATTATGAAGACATCGTGTAATAGAGCCACAATAGCACATGTTCCATAGCGGAAAGGACTGGCCAGTTTGCGGAAGGCCCAGGCCATATACAGCAGAATAGCCACAGAAGCTGCTATTATGGCATAGATATTGTATTTAACGCGCTGTCCTGAGACCTCGGGAGAGATAGTAGTGAAATCCAGAAAATCCATAGGCCCGAATTTCTGCTCCAGAGCTTGCTTTATCTGTGCCTGTTCTGCCGTAGAAGTGGTTCTTGTTCTCACAAAGTATGTATCGAGAGTCGTCTCTTGTATAGTTGCGCCTGTATATCCCAGAGTAACAAGTTCACTACTCACATCGCTTGGTGCTACGGGCTTCCCGAATATAAGGGCAAGTGTAGTGTTCCCTAAGGCGTTATTGCCCGACGTGGTATTACCTGCCATCGAATTTCCCGCCGGAGCGAATTCAACAATCCTGACAGTCGTAGTAAATTTTGTTTGGAGGTTATCGGCTAATTGCGCCTCTTGTTGGTCTCTCTCAGTTTGCTGGGGGGACAGCGCCACTCCCTGGAGTAAGAAGGTATCCTGCGAGCTGCTCTGGATTATGGCGTTAGAATGCCCCAGATCGGCTAAGGCGCTTCTGAGATCTGCCTGGGCAACATGTTTTTCGAAGAGCAGAGTCATGGTAGTACCGCTGCTGAATTCCAGGCCCAGATTAAGCCCTGATACTATCAGCGCGATGATACCAGCGAGAATTATTATCCCCGATAACAGGAAAAACCATTTCCTTTTGCTTACAAAGTCTAACAACTATCCTTGCTCCTTGGGATTTGATGTCTGCGCAGGCTTGGACACCCCAAACAGTGGGAGGTTATCTGCTACGTTGGTTCCCAGCAGAAGGCGGATGAAGGTCCTGGTGATAATTATGGCGCTGAACATGCTGAGCGCTACGCCAATGCCGAGGGTGAGCGCAAACCCCTGCATCTCGGGCTCTACTAACGCGCTTCCGACCCAGTATAGAATGATACAGACGATAATAGTGGTTATGTTGCTATCACGAATAGCAGGCCAGGCACGGTTGAAACCGGTTTCTACAGCTACGCCCAAGTTTCGTCCCGCCCTTAGCTCCTCTTTCAATCTCTCGAAAATGAGCACATTGGCGTCAACTGCCATGCCGATGGACAGGATGAAACCCGCGATGCCAGGTAGTGTAAGCGTCACCGGTATCAGTTTGAACAATGCCAGCATCAGAATGCCGTAGATAATTAAAGCTGCGCTGGCCAGTACACCGGGGAGGCGGTAGTAAAGCACCATAAATAGTATGACCAGTATAAGCCCCACCATTCCGGCGATAAGGCTCTTTCTTATCGAATCGGCGCCCAGGGTGGGGTCTACGGATGTCCGCTCGATGGGTCCTATAAGGGGAACGGGCAGAGCACCTGCGTTGAGCTGGATAACCAGGGTCTTCGCCTCATTCAGCGGAATATTGTCAATAACCCCGCTGGCACCGATCTGGGCTTTGACTGTCGGGCTCGAGATCAGTTGATTGTCGAGGAAAATGCCCAGCGGCTTGCCGATGAGAAGCCCCGTGATTTGTGAGAATAATGTTGCCCCCTCGCTGTCGAAATTAAAGGCTACCTCGGGCTCGTTAGTATTCGCTGTGAAGACGACTTGGGCATTGTTTTTGAGGTATTTGCCTGTCAGGGCAACCTCCTGGCCGCTGCTGTTAACTGCTGTGGCCGGTATCCATACGGTGTTGCCGTTGCTATCCAATACTGGATTGCCACTGCTGTCGTACTCTATTTTTTTGAACTCAAGCTGTGCGGTCGTGCCTATGAGCGCAATTGCCGCATCTACATCCCTGACCCCGGGGAGCTGCACCACGATTTCATTAGAGCCCATCTTCTGAATAGTTGCCTCAGTAACGCCGTAGGCATCGACTCTCTTCGTGATGATGGCTATAGCGCCCTGCATAGCTGATGCAACGGACTCGTTGCCGATCTGGGATAGGTTGCCCTGATAGACAAGGCGAGTGCCGCCGCTCAAATCCAAGCCCAGCCTCATCCCCAGAGTGTTGTTTCCTGGACTACCACCCTGTATGCTTGGCGAATTTTTGACCAGCACTTCCGCAAGACCCAATGCGAGCAGGATGATGATAAGAGTAAGTATAATAAGGTTTCTGCGCTTCACTAATTATTCTCCAGATGCTTTCTTACAAGGTCGAGCGCTTCTTCAGCGGTATTTATCTCCCCTGCAGCCTGCGCTTCCTTCACTAGCTCCAGCAGTTGGCCGATTTGAGGGCCCGGGCTCAGTCTTAGCTTCTCGAGCAGGATATGTCCATCTATCAACTTAGGTGGCATAACTGTGGCTTTTTCCTCGAACCATTTGGAGAGGATGTATTGTGTTACCTCTGCATGTTTGCGCCACTGGTCGAGGTCAAGCGTAGGACCTCGAGCTGCCAAGTGGTCTGCAAGGCCGAGGAATAGGGTATCTATACCTACATCTACAGTGTCTCTGAAATATTTATAAATCGCACGGCGTGAGGGCACATCTTCGGATAGTAGATAGCCGGGGCGCAGGTGGTGCTCGATCATAAGTTGAACCATCTTTATCTCACGGTTGCTGAACCTTAGCCGCTCCATGATTTGAACTGCCATCGACGCTCCCTCTTTGGCATGGCCCAAAAAGCGCATCCGCCCACTTTGCTCTATTGTCTTGGCCGCAGGTTTACCGATATCGTGGAGCAGCGCTGCCAGCTTCAATAGAGCCCTTCTGGTTCGTCCTCCTGCGCTACGCTGGTCGAAGTACTGAGCAATGTCCGATGACCAGGGTGCGAGGGAGATAATCTCGTCTTCCTTATTGTTATCTTGCTCTCTGAGCAACCGTTCCACACAGGCAACTGTTTCCAGGGAGTGGTCGAAGACATCCCAGAAATGTTCCTTGGGCTGTGTTACCCCTTTGGAGCTGGTTAGCTCGGGCATCAGAAGAGCGAGCAGTCCCAGACGATCGAGATAACAGAATGAGTGATATGCTTTGTGAGTTTCAAGGATGTAGCCTAGTTCGTCACGCAGCCGCTCACCGGCCACGGTAGTGACCAGTCTACTGTCTCGTTGTATCAGAGCTTCGGTAGCAGGGTCAATGGAGAAGCCGAGCGTAGCTGCAAGGCGAACCGCTCTGAGAAGGCGTGCCGGGTCTTGCCGGAAACTTGCATCGCTCACTGCGCGAACTATCCTTAGGCTCAGGTCGCTGCATCCGTCCAGAGGGTCTATAGTTTCAACTCGAGACCAGTTTCCCTTAGCTTCGGATAGCCTTACAGCGATAGCGTTTACGGTGAAATCGCGGAGTCTGAGGTCTTCCTCGATGCTGCCTCGTATAGTGGCGAAGTCGAGATGCCACTGGTAGCCAGCCTGGGGGAAAACCACCCTGGCTACTTGATTTACCTCATCCAGCGGCACCATCCTGGCGTTGAAAACCTTGGCTACTTCAGATGCGGTTTCTATGGCGTCACCGGCCACTGCGAGGTCGATGTCGCTATTGGTTCGCCCCGTTAGCCCGTCGCGGACAAAACCGCCGACAACATAACAATCGATGTTGCGCTGCTGAAGGAACTCTTCCAGCTTTTCCAGGAGCGAAGCTGCCTCCTCGGGGACGTAAATCTTCAGCCTCTCTTTAGTAAGATTAGTCATTAAGTATTTCTTCTAGATACTACCTGACTCTTCCTCATCCTCTGCCTCGGTTTTTTCCAGCTTATCCATGCTCTCCAGATGGTCAACGAACACTATGCCATTGACGTGGTCTACCTCATGCTGTAGCGCTTGGGCCATGAGTCCCTCTCCCTTTATACGGATCGGCTTGCCCTCACGGTCGCGCGCCTTCACTGTAATCGAGGTGAAACGTTTCACGTCGCCTCTGTAACCGGGCAGGCTGAGGCAGCCTTCTGTCATCTCTTCACTTTCCTCCGAGGTTTTCACTATCTCGGGGTTGATGAGCGTGATCACATCTTCTTCATCAGGCATTTGGATTACAACTACCTGAAGCGGGACTCCGACCTGTGGTGCAGCCAGTCCAACTCCTTCAATGTCGTGCATAGTATCGATCATATCATCGATGAGCTTTTGAATGGAGCCGTCTATTTTCCTTACCTTTTTCGCCTTCTGGTGAAGCACGGGGTTATCCATTTTGACTACGGGCATAATCGCCATGTATGAACCCTGACTCTCATGATTATATAGATTATATGGCAAATTTTTTGCAATTAGGCAAATTATAGTCCAACCAGGTCGGGTTGTAAAGCCTAAATCAGGCTTACGGGGTCGATATCTATTGACCATCCTTGAGGTAAAGTCAGCTTGTAAAGGAGGGGGAGGGGATCGGGGCTGCGGATGATTATCTGGTAGCGGAATCTACCTCGCACCCGCTGGGTAAAGGCGGGGGAGGGCCCGATCAGAGTAACGTTGGGCAGCCCCTGTGTATCTCGCTCCTGCTCGAGGAGCCGGTATATCCTCTCTGCCTCTTTTTGGCAGCGAGCAGCATTGGTATGGATATAGACCAGACGCGCCAGCCGGCTGAATGGAGGGTCGCCTTGCTGTCGGCGGAAGGCAATCTCCTGCTCGTAGAATCTGGCATAGTCGTGCTTCGCTGCAGCAGCTATGGCATAGTGCTCTGGCGTATAGCTCTGAACGATGACCTTGCCCCCCATCTTTCCCCTTCCTGCTCTGCCCGCTACCTGCGCCAGGATTTGGAAGGTGCGCTCGCTGGAGTGGAAATCGGGGAGGTGAAGCCCAATATCGGCGTTGATGACACCGACCAGCGTTACCAGGGGCATATCAAGTCCCTTGGCTATCATCTGTGTCCCGATGAGTATATCTGCCTCATGTGCCAGGAACCGATTCATAATCTTTTCGTGCGCGTTTTTCCCCTTGGTGACATCGCGGTCCCAGCGCAGTAACCGTGCCTCGGGGAACATTTTAGCAACCTCCTCCTCAACCTTCTGGGTGCCGATACCGAGGAATTTGATCCGCCTGCTTTGACAGTTAGGACACATCTCCGGTGGCTTAGCCCTGTAATTACAATGGTGGCAGACCAACTCGTCTTCTATGGCGTGATAGGTCAGCGCTACGTCACAGCGTTTGCATCGCATTACGAAGCCGCAATCACGGCACTGTACGAAGGTCGCTGTTCCTCTGCGGTTGAGGAATAGTATGACCTGCTCCCTCATATTCAAGGCATCGGCAATGGCTTTGGCTAAAGAGCGGCTGAAGATGCTTCTGTTTCCCTCCTTCAGCTCACGGCGCAGGTCTACGACCTCGACTTTTGGTAATGGTGATGGTTCTCCTGAGCTTATCCTCTCGGAAAGCTCGAGCAGTTGAAACTCGCCTCTTTGGGCTCGGTAGTAGCTGGTGACATCGGGGGTGGCGCTTCCCAGGATTACCACCGAGTTAGTTAGCTCCGCTAGCTTGATAGCGACATCTCTCGCAAGGTAACGGGGCTGTTTCTCTTCCTGCTTATAAGTCCATTCGTGCTCTTCGTCTATAATGATGAGACCTAGGTCGGGTTGCGGCGCAAAAAGTGCACCCCTTGAGCCGATGGCGACATCAAATTCGCCATTCTTGATTCGCTGCCATTCATCGAATTGCTCCCCTGGAGATAGCTTGCTGTGAAGCACGGCCACTCTATTGGGGAAGCGCGACGCGAAGCGGTTGATGGTTTGCGGTGTGAGCGCAATCTCAGGGACAAGTACTATGGCTTTTTTGCCCAGTGAGATGGCTTGAGCCAGTGCTCTCAGGTATATCTCGGTTTTGCCACTGCCGGTGACACCATGGAGGAGGAACACTGAGGTGGCATGGGACTTCTCCATCTCATTTTTGATCTTAAGCCACGACTCCTCCTGGGCTCGGGTCAGGGCAAGAGGGGTTGTTGTGGTGAAGGTATGATAAGCCAACGGGTCTCGCTGCACTCTGACTTCTTCGATGGTGATTAAACCCTGGCGGTTCAGGGTCTTCAACACAGTTGATGTGAAATTTAGCCTCCGTCTTGCTTCGGGAAGCGGTATAGGACCAGGCTCTGCAGCTAGAAGACTGAGCAGTTTCGCCTGCTGAGTAGCTCTCTTTTGTTCAAGAGCAGTGATTAGTTCATTAGCCTTATCGGCAGTGACCGTAAGCTTTAAGTACGACACCAGACGGGGCCTTACCTTTATCCTCTCCAGTTCATGAGTCTTGATAACGAGCCCCTTACGCAAAAGCTGCTCTACAATGGTGTCTACTTTGTCTTTCCTCAATAGCTTCTTGAGCTTCCTTAATTCAAGTATTCCTTCCTTCCGAAGAACGGTCAGCAGCTTCTGTTGTGGTGCTGTCAGGGACGATACTGCAAGCTCCGAAGGGTTGGGGGCAGGCTGAATGAAGGTGAGCACCCTGCGCTCGAAGCCGGGTGGCAGCATCAGGGCTGCTGCATCGAAATAGGAGGATAGATAATGCTCAGCTATCCATTGTGCAAGCTTGATCTGGTGGGGGAAAAGTGTGGGATGAGGGTCGATAACCTCCGCTATTTCCTTTGTCTCTTCCACCTGGGCCTGTTCGCTCAGTGCCAGGACAATGCCCTGCACCAGCCGAGGCCCGAAAGGTACCCAGACCGCATGCCCTACGCTCAAGGAGATATTGGGCGGTATAGAGTAGCTGAAGCTTCTCGGTTGCGCCAGAGGGAAATTGACAGCGACCTCAGCGTAGTTCATCCTTTGATTTCGACTTTACCTTTTGCCGGGCCATCTTACCGCTGAGTTGGCGCAGATAGTAGAGCTTTGCCCGGCGAACTTTGCCGTACCGCGACACTTCGACCTTCTCCAGACGGGGCGAATTGAAGGGGAAAGTACGTTCCACACCCACGCCATGGAATACCTTTCTCAGGGTGAAGTTGGCTCCTGCACCGCTCCTGCGTACTCGAATCGCCACGCCTTCAAAAGTCTGGCTCCGCTCCTGGTCTCCCTCTATGATCTTCATCTTCACTTTAACGGTATCGCCGGGATTGATCTTGGGGATATTCTCATTTACTTTGGTCTCAACAACACTCTTGATGTCCATCGCCACTCTCCTAAATTTAGCCTTAGCTCAAGGCGTTATCTAATCAAAGCGGGTAACCGCTTTATTTGCTACCAGTTTTCTCTCTTCGGCGGAGAGGTTTGCTTTCTCGAAAAGGTCGGGACGTCTCAGGAAGGTGCGCAGAATCGACTGCTCCCTGCGCCACCTGGCGATCTGAGCATGATTGCCTGAAAGCAACACCTGGGGCACCTCCCAGCCGCGATATGCCGGAGGACGAGTATATTGAGGATATTCCAGGAGCCCTGTTGTGTGAGAGTCCTCTTCAGCCGATTCCTCCGAACCCAGAACGCCCGGTAAATGCCTGACCACGGCATCGACAAGCACCATCGCTGCCAACTCGCCGCCTGTCAGAACATAGTCCCCGATGCTGATCTCGTCAGTGGCGAGATGTTCTCTGATTCTCTCGTCGATTCCCTCATAGTGCCCGCAGATGAGAATCAGGCGGTCAAACTTCGCCAGCTCAGCGGCGATATTCTGGTTAAAGACCCTTCCCTGAGGAGTAAGCAGGATGACCGGAGCAGAAGAATCGCTGCCCTCCTGGGTTTTTATTGCCTCTACAGCCTCAAATATAGGTTCTGTCTTCATCACCATCCCCGCGCCGCCACCGAAGGGATAGTCATCTACCATCTTATGTTTGCCCAGTCCCCAGTCACGCAGGTTGTGAGTTACGATGCTCACGATGTTATTGTCGATCGCGCGTTTGATGATGCTCTCGTCGAAGGGCCCGGTGAACATATTGGGGAACAGGGTCAGAATATCTATGCGCATTTCTATTTCCCCCTCGTCTTCCCCTCAACCACCTTTTGGGTATCGGCGCATTCTGATGCCTCACCTTTAAGCGTCTCCATAGCATGAGGCAGGGCCGGCATTATTACCTCCAGACATTCTCGCACCGCTTTAGGGCTGCCGGGCAGGTTGATGATAAGTGTCTTCTTGCGGATGCCAGCTACCGCCCGGCTCAGCATAGCGTGGGGAGTCTTCTTAAGGCTCTCCGCTCTCATTACCTCGGCGAAGCCCGGGGCAATCCTGTCTACTACATCGAGCGTGGCCTCGGGCGTTACATCGCGTGGAGCCAGGCCAGTCCCTCCTGTGGTGATGACCATATCCACCTTGCCGCTGTCAGCCCATCCGGTCAGCTTCTTCGCTATAATATCCCTTTCATCGGGTACGATGGCATAGTCTACAACACGAGCGTCCATTTGAGATACTATCTCTCTAATGGCGTCGCCGCTCTTGTCCTCACGTTTCCCCTGCGAACCTTTATCGCTGATGGTCAATATGCTTACTGTAAACATCGTAAGGGTTCCTGAATTGATAACCTATCTATCATATCATACCTGAGCCACCTTGCAAATAGCGACTTGGGCCAGATAGCAATGTAGTTGCCCAGTTCATTGGGCTATCAGCCTGATTTATCAGGCAACTACAATTCAGATGCAGTGAGGGTGAAGCGCATGGAACGTAGACTAGGGGCACAGCGCGCTGTGCCCCTACCATATTTCGCTCGCCGTGGATATTATCATCCACAGCTATACAAAAATGTGCTGGTTTGCGTGATGTTAACATCCCGCAATGAGCGGAAGCGAGATTGCGCTTCTAGAGTTCCCCAACGCTCCCAACGCCATTAGAGTAGCAGAGGTAAATTTTTTGTGTTATCATTAAACTGGATTGAAGCAATGGTGTCTAAGTATAGCCCGCAAGAGATAGAGAAGAAGTGGCAGGCAAGGTGGGAAGCCGACCATATTTACGAGGCGCATGAGACATCCGAGCGCCCCAAGTGGTACGCGCTGACCATGTTCCCCTATACCTCAGGAGACCTGCACATCGGCCACTGGTATGCAATGGCTCCCTCAGATGTTCACGCTCGTTTTAAGCGGATGAGAGGTTATAACGTTCTTCATCCCATTGGTTTCGATGCCTTCGGGCTTCCAGCGGAGAACGCTGCTATCAAACATGGCATCCATCCTCACACCTGGACTATGCGTAATATCGAAAACATGCGTCGCCAGTTGAGGAGCATAGGCGCGATGTATGATTGGAGCCGGGAAGTAATCACCTGTCTCCCCGAATATTACAGGTGGACGCAATGGTTCTTCCTTAAGCTCTACGAGGCAGGGTTGGCTTATCGAGCCAAAGCGCCGGCCAATTGGTGCCCCCAATGCAAGACTGTGCTGGCGAATGAGCAAGTTGTAGGCGATGGAGTTTGCGAACGCTGTGGCACACCGGTAATACGGAAGGACCTGGAGCAGTGGTTTTTCCGGATAACCAAGTATGCTGAGGAGTTGCTTGAGTTCCCTGGGATTGAATGGCCGGAGCGCGTGAAAACAATGCAGCGCAACTGGATCGGCAAAAGCGTTGGAGTAGAGATATCCTTTGGGCTTGATATGAAGGGCGTCAGCGAAAATGAAATCAAAGTCTTCACCACTCGCCCTGATACTATATTTGGCGTAACTTTCATGGTTCTTGCTCCAGAGCACCCCCTGGTGGCAAAGCTGACTGCGAGTGAATGTAAAGATGAGGTTCGTGATTATATCGAATGGGTCAGGGGCCAGACGGAGATCGAGAGGCTGTCCACGGAGAGAGAGAAGACGGGGGTTTTTATCGGCACCCATGTTATCAATAAGCTTAATGGCGAGAGAATACCTATCTGGATTGCCGACTATGTGCTCCTGAGCTATGGCACGGGCGCTGTGATGGGTGTCCCTGCCCACGACCAGCGCGATTTCGAATTCGCTCAGGATTTCGGTCTGCCCATAAAGGTGGTTATCTCTCCTCCAGGGTGGTCAGGGCAAGACTTGAAAGAGGCATATGTTGAGGCGGGCACTATGGTGAACTCCGGGGAGTTCAATGGCATGCCCAGCGAACAGGGGAAAGAGGCCATTTCAGATTTCATGGAAGCGAAAGCTTATGGCAAGCGCACCACAAGCTATCGACTTCGCGACTGGCTCATCTCCCGACAGCGGTACTGGGGGGCGCCTATTCCCATAATTTATTGCTCGAAATGCGGCACTGTCCCTGTGCCTGAGAAAGACCTGCCGGTGCTGCTGCCTGAGGACGCTGAGTTCAAGCCTACAGGGGAATCACCGCTTAAATATTGTGAATCTTTTGTAAATACCACTTGCCCTAAATGCGGCGGCGAGGCCAGCCGCGAGACCGATACCATGGACACCTTCATGTGCTCCAACTGGTACTTTCTGCGTTACACCAGCCCCGGATATGATAAAGGCCCCTTCGACGACAAAAAACTCGCTTATTGGATGCCTGTAGACCAGTACACAGGTGGAGCGGAACATGCCACCATGCATCTGTTCTACGCTCGTTTCTTCACCAAGGCAATTCGAGACCTGGGCCTGGTGAAATTCGATGAGCCCTTCACTCGATTATTCAACCAGGGGACTGTTGTCTTTGGCGGGTCCAAGATGAGCAAGTCGCGCGGCAATGTGGTCACTCCTGATGAGTACGTGGCAAAAATGGGCTCGGACACGGTTCGTGCTTATCTCATGTTCGTTGGCCCCTGGGACCAGGGCGGTGGCTGGGACGACAGCGGCATCAGCGGGATTTGGCGCTGGCTCAACCGTGTTTGGAATCTGGTCCTGGAAGAGCAAAAAGGTGGGAGTTTGCCGCCGATTGACGGGGCAACTGAGAATGAACTGCGCCGACGGACTCACAAGACGATAAAGAAGGTTAGCGAGGACCTGGAGAAGTTCCGTTTCAATACTATGATTGCTGCTCTAATGGAGTTTACCAACTATCTGGCTAAGGTTAAGGAGGAGCGCTCGGTTGCCCACAGTGCCTGGAAGGAGACAATCGATACGTTGTTGCTTCTTCTTGCTCCCTCGGTTCCCCATCTGGCGGAGGAGCTATGGGAACGGACCGGTCATACCTATAGTATCCACAACCGATCGTTCCCATCCTGGGATGAGAAACTGGTGGTCGATGAGCAGTTCACGCTGGTAATTCAAGTCAATGGCAAGCTTCGCGACCGGGTGGATGTCCCGGTTTCTATCGCGGAGACTGAAGCTCGCGAACTTGCGCTTAGCCGGGAGCGGGTCAAGGCTCATACTGGCAGTAAGGATATAAGGGATATCATTTATGTGCCGGGGCGATTGGTAAACATAGTTGTGAAATAAAGTCTGCCATCGTACTTGGAATTGTATTAAAACTGGAGATTGTGTTTATGATGAAAGAGATTCGTGTTCATGCACGGGCAGGGCAGGGAGCGATCACTACCGCCACTATCCTGGCTAATGCAGCCTTCGAGGATGGTAAGTACGCACTGTCATTTCCTACCTTTGGAGCAGCGAGGATGGGAGCGCCTATGAATGCCTTTGTGCGTATTGGCAACACCCCGATCCGTGTGCGCAGCCAGATTTACAAGCCGGACTATGTCCTGGTGCAGGACCCTACTCTGATGAAAGGATACGATGTGGTCGCCGGGCTGAAACCTGATGGGCTTGCTGTGATAAATACCGGCAAGAAACCTTCCGAACTAGGGCTCAAGACCGAGGCCAGGGTTGTGACCATAAATGCAGCGAAGATTGCCAAGCAGATTATGGGTCGCGCCGACCGGGTCAATACTGCTCTAATTGGCGCCTTCATTGCCATCACTGGTGAGCTGAGCCTGGAGTCGCTGGAGAGAGCGATTAAGTCTCGTTTCTCGGGGAAGGCAGCGGAGGGTAACTGGAAGGCGCTTATCGAGGCTTATAATGAGGTCAAGAACAGGGGGAATGGCGCATGAAGATTACACTGGGAACAGTAACACGTCCGGGAGGAAGCCGTGTTAATAAGACAGGGGCCTGGCGCACAGCGGGCAAGCCGCATTTCCTGCAAAAGAACTGCATAGGCTGCGATTTATGCACCTTGAGCTGTCCGGAAGGATGTATCTTCGGCACCGGGCAGAAAACCTATTATGCTAACGAAGACTTCTGCAAGGGCTGTGGCATCTGCGCCAATGTTTGCCCGGTTCACGATATAGAGATGAAACCCGAGGAGGCGGAAGATGATTAAAGGAAGAATGATACAGGGTTGCCGTGCTATAGCTGAGGCGGTGACGCTATGCCGTCCCGTAGTAATCTCGGCCTACCCTATAACTCCACAGACACTCATCGTGGAGGAGCTGGCCTCGATGGTAGCTGAGGGGGAGCTGAGCACAGAGTTTATCAATGTGGAGGGCGAGCATTCAGCAGCCTCCCTGGTTCTGGGTGCCAGCGCTACGGGCGTTAGAGTTTTTACCGCAACATCCTCACAGGGGCTTCTTTACATGAGTGAGGTGGTCTTCAATATCGCGGGTATGCGGCTTCCGGTGGTGATGGTCAATGCCAATCGCTCAGTATCGGCACCGCTCAATATCTGGACTGACCAGCAGGACTCAATGAGCATGAGGGATAGTGGGTGGCTTCAACTATATGCTGAGAACAATCAGGAAGCTTGTGACCTTATTTTGCAGGCTTATAAAATCGCTGAAGACCACAGGGTGATGCTGCCGGTGATGGTTTGTGTGGATGGTTTCGTGTTGCCCCATGCCTTCGAGGTAGTAGACCTCCCCACTCAGCAAGACGCAGATGCCTTTTTGCCTCCTTACCAGCCTTTGTATCGTCTCGACCCTGACAATCCGTATACCATGGGCGCCTTTGCCGAGCCCGACAAATACATGGAAACCCGGTACATGATTCAGCGTACTATGGAGGCATCTATTCCCATAATCGAGGAGGTAGCCAGCGAGTTCAAGCGCGCCTTTGGCCGTCCCTCAGGCGGCCTCTTTGAAAAATACCGCGTCGATGATGCCTCTACGGTGGTGGTGGCTTTAGGTTCGATGGCTGGTACCATTAAGGATGTAGTGGATGGACTAAGGAATAAGGGGGAGAAGGTGGGGGTGCTGCGGCTAATAACCTATCGTCCTTTCCCCAAAGAAGCCCTGTATGAGGCGCTGAAAGGCGCTCAAAATATCGTCGTTATGGAAAAGGCGCTCTCACTGGGTGGCAGCGCCCCGGTCGCTACCGAGCTAAGGTCCGTTTTCTATGGCCGCCCAGCTTCCCCCAAGATCGCCGGGTTCGTCATTGGCCTTGGTGGGAGGGATGTTACCGTGGACGATGTGAGGGCCACGATAGCTAAAGCCCAGCAGCAGCTTATAGATATGGAATTCATCGGTATACGGACGGACCTGGAACTGGAGGGTATAAATGCCTGAGTTAGTTAAAGAGAGAGATAAATACGCTGACCATTTATTATGTTCAGGACATACTGCCTGCCCCGGTTGCGGCCAATCGCTGGCAGCGCGCTTGGTGGTAAGGGCAGCCGGACGTAATATAATAATAGTTAATTCCACCGGGTGCCTGGAGATTTTCAGCTCTAAGTATCCCGAATCTGCCTGGGAAGTGCCCTGGCTCCACTCCCTGTTTCAGAATACGGCTGCGGTGGCTTCGGGAGTGGAGGCAGCGTTGAGCGCCCTGGGACGTCTGGACAAGGTGAGGGTGATTGCCCAGGGTGGCGATGGTTCCACGTTCGATATTGGGTTTGGCGCTATCTCGGGTATGTTTGAGCGTGGCCATGATATACTGTATGTCTGCTATGACAATGAAGCTTATATGAACACAGGCATCCAGCGCAGTGGTTCTACCCCTACCTACGCCCGTACTACTACCAGCCCTCCGGGCAGGGTCTCCCTGGGCAACCTCAGGCCGAAAAAGGACTTGCCACAGATTGCTGCAGCCCACGGGATACCTTATGTGGCTGTTGCTTCTGTGGGCTACCCGATGGACCTGGATGGAAAAGTGAGGAAGGCGCTCTCGATACGAGGACCTAAATATGTGCAGATTCATGTCCCCTGCCCTCTGGGCTGGGGGACTGACCCCTCTCGAACTATCGATTACGCCAGACTGGCCGTGAATACCGGACTTTACCCTTTGTACGAGGTGGAAGACGGCATGACAAAAGCTCTGAGAATTCCCAGGCGGGCTCCGGTAGAGGAATACTTGAAGGGGCAGGTTAGGTTCAGGCATCTTTTCGAAGGAGCGGGTAAGAAAGAGGAGATTGCGGAGATCCAGAAAATCGCAGACCGAAATATCGAGAAATTTGGGCTGATAGCCGAATAAGTGTTCGAGATTGATTTTATTGGTCGTATCTTTGCAGGGGCGTTCAATTGAACGCCCCTACTGGTTTTAGGGGCAGACCAATGTGTATGCCCAATTGGGGGTAGAGGATGAGCACGCAGATTTACAGGCTGATTGACACCCACGCTCACCTCGATGAGGTAGAAGACCTCGATCAAGCTATCGAGGAAGCGAAGCAGGTGGGCCTTGTCGCCGTGATCGCTGTGGGCCAGGACTACGAGTCCAATAGCAAGATAATGGAGTTCTCAGAGAAGTATAAGGACTTTGTCTATCCTGCGCTGGGCTTGCATCCCTGGAGCCTGGGCAATATGGATGCTGCGAAAGTAGAACTCACTCTGCAGTTCATCGTGGATAATATCGAGAAGGCGGTTGGAATCGGTGAGATCGGACTTGACTACGATAAAAGGGTGGTAGCTGCGGCGGACAAGGAGCGGCAGAAAGAAGCTTTCAAGGCTGTATTGGAGCTCGCGAGAAGATACGACAAGCCGGTCAGCGTGCATGCCAGGTACTCCTGGAAAGATAGCTTCGACCTGGTTAAAGAATCAGGTGTGAAAAGAGCTGTTTTCCACTGGTACACAGGGTTCTCCAGCGTGCTGCGCGAGATAATTGCCGAAAGGTACTTCATCTCCGCCACCCCTGCCACGGAATATCACGATGAGCACAGGAGAGCGGTCAGGGAGACACCGCTGGAGAACTTACTCCTAGAGACTGATTGTCCGGTTACTTACGGCAGGGAGATAAAATATCAGTCTCGCCCTTCTGATGTTATCAGGACTCTGAGGGCTGTCGCGCAGCTAAGGGGGATGGCAGAGGAAACCATTGCTAATAAGACTACTGAGAATGCACTGAGGTTCTTCGGCTTAACCGGGAAGGTTAAGAGAGCCTGACCTCAGATTAGACGCTGTCCCAAACCGGGTTTATCACCAGTCCCGCTGGTGTCTTGGGGTAGAAGTAGGTGGATTTCTGGGGCAACCTCTTGCCGGCATCGGCGGCGTCGAGAACGGCGGAGATGCGGGTGGGGTTGAGGAAGAAAGCCATCTGACATGCCCCGGAGTTTACCTGAGAGACAGCTTCCAGACCGTCCCGGGTATATTCCAGGTGCTTGACCTCTTTCTCCAGAGTATTAATGCCCAGAGCCTCTCGAAATACGATTCTCTGTAATAAAACCACGTCCAGCCTCTTCCACAGGCTTAGCTCCTCGGGAGACATTAAACTCTGGAGGTTGGCATCTCGTTTAAGCCTGAACATGCAGAAGCTATTCCCGTGCACCCCGTAGAGTCCCAGAACTGTGCCCCGTTTCGCTTTGGTCTCGAGGGTATGAAGCCAACTGTGAATGCTATCCGATGAGGTTGGCAGTGGGGGCAGCAAGCCGTCCACGCTGAAATATGGTGACAGCTTTTCCTCAAGCCGTGTTATCTTCTGAGGTTTCATACCTTTGACGAGGCGATGTGTGGGCAGCATAACCAGGCCGGGGTCCTGCGAATCCATCAGGCTCATCATCACGAAGTTGAATGCCTCGTCTCCGGTGCAACGGCGGTGGGCAGCACATTGCTCCTTTTTATAGCGCAGGGCTGTCTCGTATCTGTGGTGCCCGTCCGCTATGTAGATGACTTTGTCGGCGAAGAGCTTGGCGATTCTATCTATGGCTGCCCTATCAGTTATCACCCGGAGGCGGTAGCTCACCCCCTGGTTATCCGTGGCGCTAAGAGCAGGCTCTTTTTTAGTGAATCTGCGCAAGAGCGATACCATCTCGCCTCTCTCGGTGCGAAGCAACCCCATTATCGGGCTCAGGTTAGCGCGGCACGCCCTGAGCAGGCTGAGGCGGTCTACGGCAGGCTCTTTTGCTGTTTTTTCGTGAGGGCGAATGTGTCCCTTATTATCGAGTTCCTCCAGCCGCACCCTGGCGAGAAGACCGAGCCGGCTCCTGGTCGTGCCCTGATAAGGGAAGTTGTGCTCGACGATATATAAGGAGGGCCGTTTTTCACGAACCAGTATCTCTTCTTTTAGCCAGGCATCTAATATGGCGGCAGCGCGCGTGTATTTGTTATTGTCGGCCGAATCGCCGGGCTGCTCCTCGCCATACTCCAGCCTGATGATGTTATAGGGGCTGTTGCGATAATATGAAAGACGCTCCGAAAGCGATATCACATCGTAGGGTGGAGAGATAACTGAGGAGGGATCGGGGACTCGCTGCAGGTTGTAACGCAGGCCGCGAAACGGTCGAACATCACACATTTGTTTTAGCCTAACATGCCCCAATATGTGCTGTCAACCTGTGTTAGCTTGACCTGGGCGCGTTGTTTATCCAGAGTGAAGATGGTAAAATAGCTTCAATGCTCCTTTTGAGAAAGTAAAACAGGATTTTGAGATAGAGGAAAAGGATGGAGGGTTACGCATGGACGAGATGAAGAGCGCCTACGAGCGGGCGATGGAAAGGGCTGAGAGCCTGGGTAAAGCCTCAGAGGAAGATTTACAAAAATGGAAGTATCTACCCGAAGGAGAAAAACTGGCTGCCAGGTATCTTAAAGAGGAATATGAAATCTCAGCCGAGCTCGGCAAGTACGATGATAAGGTGAGGAAGTATGTGGTTGAAGGTGCTCAGGAAATCTTCATCAGGAACATAGACCTGCCCAGAAATGACTTCGCCAAAAAGAGAAATAAGAAGGTAATGGAAGCAATCAAGGAGTTGAAACAGGACAAGGTGGGCATCGAAAACGTGTATACCAAGCTCAGACGCGTTTTCAGCCATTACGAGAAGGAGGGCGAGCAACAGAGGAGGCAGACCTACGAAGCTGTGAAAAGGGATTTCGAAGCTAAGCTCATGCAGGCAGCCCAACAACAGCTTGGGACATCTCCTCCGCCCAAGGTAAATGTCGAGAGTCATCCGCAATTTCAGCAGGAATGGCGCCGGGTTCTGGCTCAACTCGATTCGCAGTACCTCAGATTGCTCGATGAGTATAAGAAGGAGATATTAAACGTACGTTAGCGCGGGCATAGAAGCGGCTTTGGAGGTGGTGAGATGCCGGCAAATCTGCCGCCACAATACCACGAGGCTGAGAAGATTTACAGGTCTGCCAAGACTCCCGAGGAGAAAGTGGAAGCCCTGGAAGCCATGCTCGCCATTATGCCCAAGCACAAAGGGACGGACCATCTTCGCGCAGAGCTGAGAAGGAGGATAGCCAAGCACCAGGAGGAAGCGCAGAGGAGGCCTTCCGCTGGCAAGAAAGGAAGCTCCTATAACATCAGGAGGGAAGGGGCCGGTCAGATTGCATTAGTGGGGCTCCCCAATGCAGGCAAATCCCAACTGGTATCTACTCTTACCGAGGCAGCCATTGAGGTGGCAGACTATCCCTTTACCACTAAAGTCCCTACCCCAGGGATGATGGAGTTTGAGAATATCAAGATACAACTTGTGGACATGCCTCCATTAACCGACCGTGAAGCTAAGCCGTGGCTTTCTCACTTACTGCGGAATGCGGACGTTTTGCTGGTTATGATTGACCTTGGTGAAGACCCTTTGATGCAGATGGGCGCTATATTGTCCGAGTTAAATGGGATGAAAGTTAAACTCGTGGGGCTGGAAGCGAAAGATGAACTTCTGATTGGCGTGGCTCTAAAGAAGGCGCTGATTGCAGGGAATAAGAATGATCTGAGCAACGCAGTTGAGAACTACAGGCGGTTAGAGTCGTCCTATGGCGATAGGTTGCCGGTGGTTTCCATTTCTGTCCAGAAGGGGATGGGTCTGGAGGGGATGAAACGGACTATCTACAATATGCTTGACATAATCAGAGTATATACCAAGTCCCCGGGCGCGAAAGCTGACCTTAGCGAGCCCGTTATACTAAAAACAGGTAGCACGGTCGAAGACGCGGCCGGTTCTGTCCATAAGGACTTCCTTAGAAACTTGAAATATGCTCAGATATGGGGCTCAGGTAAATTTGACGGGCAGAGGGTCAGCAGGGGGTATGTCCTGGAGGACGGTGATGTAATAGAGTTCCATATCTAGGAATGATAGGATAGAGTTTAAATAAAATGAGTACCGATGACGAGAGAATCGAATATGCCATAAGCCACACCGAGGTTTTGCGTCCTCCGAGGCAAACTCTGTCTACTTTCGGCACCACCAACATTTATTACTATCTGCTTACCGAGCCATCGTATAAAGAGCTTATGCAAGGCGAAGAGGAAACAGTGGTGAGGGAAGGCAGGGTGCGTGCCGAGAGGCCCAAGGTGGTGACTCCATCATATCTGATTAACGTGGAGGGATTCAGCGAACATGCTAAGAGGTATCTTGAGATGATAGCCAAAGAATATGGGACGCATACTGCAGGGCTTTTCTATGGCTATAAAAATGAACCCAGGGAACTGAACATCGTATCCTCAGATATGAATTCTGTAGTGCGCAAACTCGGGGAGACAATAGACAAAGAGGGGAACCAGCTCGCTACAATTATCAAAGGCATAGATGAGCTATGGGATGTCTCCTTGTTAAAATTTATCTTCGATATGACCCGGTACTCAGTGGGTAACAATATGTTGGAATTGGGGAGGAGGGGTCTCCTGGATGTGGACCGTAAGGGAGTCCCCCTGGAGGCCAGACAATCGATCGAGCAACTATTCGCCTCAGTCAAAAATGGTGAGCTAGACCCGTCTGCTCTGAAAACAGAACTGGATAGATGGGGTCTATTTCAGGAATACGAAGATAGGTTCTTTCGTCTGTTCGGCAAATAATTAGCAAGGCATCCGCCTCTGGCGGATGCCTTGGTTTAAATTGTCTATCTCTGTGCTCTCTGTGTGCTTTGCGGTTCCCTCTTTAACTGGCTGCCAGCATTGAAAGGTGTTTGATCCGCTTCAGCATATTGGGATGAGTGCTAAATATTTCCTTCAGCGTACCCCCAAAACCCACACGGATTTTCTTTGACCTGAGTGCCATGAGATCCGAGCTGTCTATAACGCCATTCTTATCCTGGTCAATTTGTCTGAGGTTCTTGATCTCATTCCAGGCACTGGACGGGTCGTTAACGAAGAATGCCTTGAAGCCTCCCCCCTGATTCAGTGCTTCTTTGGGCATTCGTGTGTTGCTGTAGACCAGCTTGTATAAGGCGTTGGCAAGCTGGGATGGTGCATTTCCAACCTGCACGCTGCCTAAATCTGCATAATACTCCCTGATCCGAGAGCCGTATAGAACGAGAAGGTTGGTTATAAAGTAGAGCAGGAAAGCGCCGATCCCGATGAGTGCCGCGTATCCTCCACTCCGGCTTCGGCCGCCCCTGCTCCACATCAGACCCCAGGCTATATACCAGCAAATCATGGGGATAACGCTCAAGAGTGTGATCAAGGCCATATCCCGATGCTTGAGGTGGGATATTTCGTGGCCCAACACTGCTCTCAATTCATCCTTGTTGAGCAGGCGGAGGATGCCCTCAGTAACGCAAACCCTGCCGTCTCCCTGCCATCTGCCGAAAGCGAAGGCGTTGGGTATGGATAACTTGGATATGCCGACCCTAGGCTTGGGTATCCCAGCAGTTCTGGCAAGCTCGGCAACCATTTGGTGCAACGCTGGTTCTTCTTGGTCAGACACATATCTTACCTTCATTACCCAGCCCACTATTGTCGGGCCGAGCAGGTATTGGATGCCCACCAGGACGAGTGATAGGATGACATAGAAGATGAAGTTCGAGTAGCCGAGCGCGGCAGACACTCCTACAATAAGGCCGTAGAGAAGCCCGAACATCAAAGCGACCAAAAGGTATAATCTAACTTGTAACCACATTTGTTTGTTACCCCCTATATGTCTGATATGTCTGCAATTCCCCCTAAACTTCCATTATGTTACGTCCCTGTATGCCTGTCAAGTTCCTTCGCCTAGCGGTTTTCCTCTGTTGCGGTTGGTACGATTTTTGGAGGTGCACTAATGGATAAGACAGAGCGCACCTCCAAAATTCATGGGCATTTAGTAAGGTCTTTTGCCCAACTTAGTTCTACAGATGAGCATCTGTCTGAGTCAGAATACATTAAACAGGACACCCGTCAGTGGCCGCAGAGTTGTTTCCGTATGGTGATGCGCTGTTTTCTTATCACTTGGCTAGTGGCTACCGCATGGGGAGCATCAATAGCAGTGATGTTATCGGGAAAACCCTATGGTTTGCTGATGGGAGCAATAGTCTGTCCCATAATGTTATTATTATCATTTTTGCCTATCCGAATCATTAAGGTCTCTTTACATCTTTTGTCTCTTAGTGCGCCCTCGAATATATCTGAAAGCCCTAATGATGCCCAAGTAAATTACCTTGCAAAGCTTGCCAATCCAGACACAGATTTGCTTGCAACTTTTACCAATGAAGGGCAGGACAACAGTAAAGAACCAAACCATGCTTGGCCAAATTTTATGCCAGCAACTAGCAATCAATACGACAAGGCCGATGCCGATGAAGATGAAGCCAAGCGGAGGAAATGCGAGTAATACGAACAAGCCTATTACGATAGTTGCAAGAGCTACTAGAATGTTCTTATGTTGGGCAGACATTTGTTTAGTAATATACGAGGTATCAAGAAAGGTGTCAACCCAAACAGTTTAATCAATACAAAGTGAGGGAACTTTCTTGATTCGCTTTCGTCTTAGATAACTAAGGCGAAGGTGAATATGAAACGAGCGATATGGTGGGTATGGAACAAAACGTGGAGGTTGCCTAGACTAATGAAAGTGCTCTACGAGGACTTTACCTGTAAGCTATGCGGTTCTCACAACATCGTGAGGTACGGCAAGCTCCGAGGCGTGCAACGATGGTGGTGTAAGGACTGCCATCACAAATTCGCCGATAATGACGCTCTTTCGGGCATGAAAACGCCTACTGAGCAGGTATCATCGGCTCTGGGCATGTACTATGACGGCTCATCCTTACAGGCAATACGAAGGCATTTGCAGCAAGAATATAATAGCTCCATCTCTGATTCCAACATCTATAGTTGGATTGTGAGATTTACCAAAGATGCAGTCAAAGAAGCTGGCAAATACAAGCCGAAGGTGGGTGATGTTTGGGTTGCAGATGAGACTGTATTGCGGATTGAAGGTAAGAAGCTATGGTTCTTTGATGTCATAGACTCAAAGACTCGGTTTTTGTTAGCTTCATACCTATCTCGCAATCGTGGTCTAGCCGAAGTTAAAGCAGTTATGGAGAAAGCCGCTGAGAAAGCTGGCAAAGCACCTAAATACATTCTCACAGACAAACTAGCGGCTTATCCTGATGGTATAGAGCAGACCTTTGGCTCGAATACCAAACACATTCAAAGCAAGCCGTTTACCACAAAGGATAAGTCTACAAACATAATAGAGAGATTTCAGGGAACATTAAAGAGCCGTACCAAGATTATGCGAGGCTTAAAGCACCTAGATACTGCCAAGCTATTCACTGAGGGATGGCTTGTACACTACAACTTTTTCAGACCGCATGATACATTGAAAGAGACACCCGCCGAAAAAGCCGAGATAAACTTCCCCTTCAAGGACTGGAAGGCGATTGTATGTCATCCTCAGCCCGCTTTATGCGTCAGGGAAGTTAGCGTGCCTCTCCATGTGATAACCGAGTCCATGAAGTCTCGGCTACCCTCTCCTAACTTGCTTAAACCGCCGAGACAGGCCACCAGAAAAACGAAACGTCCTATCACCATGACTAGCGAAAAGCATGGAGGTCAATATTACACCCAAACCTCTATTGGTGGGACTCTTATCTCACGATTTCTGCCTAAAGGCTCGAAGCTTGTCAAAAGGAGGAAAAGTTAAATGTTGCCCAATCAACCGCAACGGAGGAAAACCCGCCTAGCTTTGTGTACAAGCACTGGTCTGAGTAGAAATTTGATGGTATAATGTTTACACTCATTACTCTTACGGAGAAGGGGAGGCAGCCCTCTATTTTTACAGAAGGGGGGACACATGGCGCAACAGGTGAAGCAGAGTGTATGCGGTAATTGCCAGAACTTCAAGCTGGAAAAGGATAAGAAATTCTTCAATTGCACCAGTGCTAAACATGGTGGCCTTAAGTATGGGATGCAGGTGAGGGTGGACTCGCAGGCTTGTGATGTATTTGTCGCCAAATAGGGTGAAATAAGTCAGGAGGTCTTTTAACCCGTTTATATTTGCTCGCATCCAGCAGCAGGCCTTAGAAATACCTCTTGTTTTCTTAAGAAGCCTCAAATTTCCTCTGCTTTGGTTGCTTCGCAGTCGGAGCGATTCTCCAGGCCTCGGGGACTCAGTTTAGCTTGAGACTGTTTCAGTAATCCTGACGATATGGTATCATGGGTTGGAGAGGAGAGGCCGATGATTTTGATTCTCCCGAGAACGAATCTTTGCCCCAGGTCCTGTCAATACTTTCAAGTGGAAACCGGTGAGGAAAGTATCATTGAGTATTGTCACTTGCCTGATGGCGAGTGGGTGTTGAAGGTAAGGCAGGAACAGCTTATGGAATGTCCGCTGGGGAAGTGGAATCTCAAGGCAGAAATGGGGTATGGACCACTCGTTTTTTGATTACTGTATTTTAGTGGCACTTTGGTGGCGGCATCTGGTAAACAGCTGATAGTTGAATGCTATCCTAAAGAGGATGAATCAGGACGGGACCCCAGGGAGATACCCTCCCCTCGGTGTTTCCCGTTGTTGTCAGCTTCAACGACTATCCAGCCGTTGCGTAACGCCAGGAACACAGCGTGCGCTCTATCATTTGCATTTAGCTTCCGCAGTATAGCGCTGACATGGTTTTTAATGGTCTGCTCGCTGATGCCAAGAAGAGAGGCGATTCGTTTGTTCGTATTGCCTTCAGCAATATGAGTCAGAATTTGCACCTCTTTAGAGGTAAGTGGCGTAGTTATATCCTCTATAGTCATCCCCATTGCTGCTATGTCTTGAAATTGCCTTAATACGCGCCAGGCGACCTTGGGCCTGCTGCTTACGCTGTCGTTTATGGGATATTCGCCGTTTGAGGCCCTTCTAATCGTCTCTATCAGCTTGGTCGGGGTGCAGTCTTTGCTTCTCAAATAAGCTACTGCCCCGCTCTTTATGACCTCGAAGAGTTCGTCGTCATCCTCGTTGGGGTTGGAGCTTAGCATCACTACCTTGGTGGCTGGAAAGCTGCGAGCTATCCTTTTGCCCAGGTCAAGCCCTATCAGGGTTGGATAGCTGATGTCCAGTAACGCCACACCGGGTGAGCTTGTCGTAACTTGTGCGATTGCCGTTTTCCCTTCCTCTTCCGGATCGCACTCGAGTATCTCCAGGCCGTCTTGTTGAGATAGCGCCTGGCGTAACCCGGCCCGGAAGAATGGCTCACCATCGATTATCATCACAACTATTTTGCGCATCGATTACCTCGACATCACGTACTGATTTATTTTATCTATTTTCGTTGATTCGTTTGCATTTGTTGGGAGGCCTTTACTTTCCTCCAGTAGCAACAGGTCTATATCCTCCTGTCTGAACCTTCGGTCACCTCGAGGTCCAATGCGGTATGCTTTTATTATCCCCAGATCGCTCCATCGCCTGAGGGTGTTGCTATGGACATGGAGAATCTGGCTTACCTCTCTTACCGTGAGCATGTTGTCTGTTAAGTTATTTTTCATCATATCTGTCCTCATTCATATCAAAGCTATTCTGTTATTACTATAAGCCTGTGTTGTTCAGCCACACAATAACCCGAAAGGGTTAATTTGGCTAGTTGATGGTAATAGGAGGAAAGGACTATCCCTCGACTAACGGTAGTGTCCAAATGCTGGCTGTTGTGCTATACTTGAGAAAATTCAAGTGTGGCTGTAACTGGATATGAAAGGGAGCAAGATAGGGATACTCGAACTGAGAGATGACCCCTTTATTATCGATGTTGTGTCTAAATTGGGTGATCTTCCCATAGAGTTCCTTTCCTTTGCTGAGCAGACCGTCCCTATAACCGGCGAGTACGGGGTTATTGTAGACCGGCTGAGCTTTCGTTTTCCTTTTTTGCAGGAAGTAGCTAAGAACATGTCCCTGAGGGGGAGTTATGTGATCAATAATCCCTTCGCTGCTTCAGCCAGCAATAAATTGGTGGATGAGTTAATATTTCAGCTTCTGGAGATACCTTCCCCCAAATCTATTGTTCTGCCTGGCCCGGAGCTAAAGGAGGAGCTCGGGGGCATGGTCGTCGAACCCTCCTGGGGCCGGATTGCCGATGAAGTGGGGTTACCCTGCGTTTTTAAGCCTGTAGATGGCTATGGTTGGGATGATGTCTATGTAGTGAACACGCCGGAAGAATTGAAGGAGTGCTATGCCTCCCACGGTGCGGGGAAGGTCTGGCTGGTGCAGCGCAAGATAAACTATAAGTACTACTACAGGGTTTTTTGTATTGACCAGAAGGATGTGCTGTTTATCAGATGGATACCCAAACCATCCGCCATGGGGGAATACCTGTGCAGTGACTTGCAGGAGATCAACGACATAAAAAATAAATTGACAGAACAGACCATACGCATGAATTCATGTCTGGATATGGACATAAATGTTGTGGAATGGTGCGTGGATGAGCAGGGCCAGCCCTGGGTCATCGATGCTTTTAACGAAGTACCTGATATTACTAAGAACTGTATTCCGACCGATTACTATTGGTGGATCGTGGACCGGTTTGTGACTTGTATTAAGGACAAGTTGACCTCCGATAAACGAAATAAGCATAGCTTTACCTTGCCCACCGTCTCGTAATCCGGCCTTAGATTGCCCTTACACAAGTCCGGTTTCCAGTTTAAGTTTTTTCTTTTTGCTCGTATTTTTTGTAATCATAAAACTAAAGGAGAAAACGGTGACTCAGGCGAAACAAGGTGATACCGTTAATGTCCACTATACCGGTAAATTGGAAGATGGCACAGTATTCGATACCTCAGTTGGGCGCGAACCCCTGCAGTTCACAATAGGCGGCTCTGAAGTGATCCCGGATTTTGAACAGGCTGTGGTAGGGATGAATCCTGGGGAATCGAAAACCTTAAAAATCCCGCATCAGAGGGCATATGGCCCACATCGTGAGGAAATGGTGCTGGTTGCAGGTCGAGACAAATTCCCGCCGGAGTTTCAACCGGAGGTTGGCCAGCAATTGCAGCTCCGCCGGGACGACGGCCAAATGTTTTTTGTGACGGTGAGCGAGGTCTCCGCAACGAGCGTGACGTTAGATGCCAACCATCCTCTGGCAGGAAAAGACCTGACCTTTGATGTGCAGCTTGTAGGAGTTGTATAGTGGCTTCAGATGGTGTAGAGTGTCTGATAACGGGTTAAGAGATCTTGCTCTCAGACCATTCATGCTTCTGCTAGCCTTGGGGGGTTCTTGGTTGGATTTAGTCTGAAGATGAAGGGAGTGTGAGATGAGGCCGAAGCTGTTCGGCAAATTCTCAGCCTTGAATATTTCGCATCGCTCTCGTTTTAGACTGGGTTCGCTGGTGGGTGTTACTCTGGCTATTGTCATCCTGCTTTCAGTGACAACGGCGTGCTCTCCCGGGCCCACCGAAACTCGCGAGAATAGTTTCACCGTTACTGGTTCGTCCAGAGTTGTAGTAAACAGCGTGAACGGGAATATCGTAGTCAGCGCTGGCCCTGGGAACGAGGTGCTGGTGCAGGCTACGTTGAGAGATGCTCCCAGAGTCAACTATGATGTAAACCAGATAGGTAATACGGTAACTGTCGGTGTGCAAACTAGCAAGCAATGGGGAATCTTCGGCAGTGCCGGGGTTGATGTTTCCATCACCGCGCCGGCTAAGACCGATGTGGTGCTTAACACGAGCAATGGCTTCATTGAGCTGCACGGGCTCGAAGGGTCAGGCTCTCTGAAGTCATCTAATGGCAAGATTGCCCTGTACAATATGACAGGCAATTTTGATGGAGGAACCAGCAACGGTCTGATCGAGGTCAATGCTGTGGAAGGGTCTGTGATTTTGAAGACCAGCAACGGAAGGATAAATTTGCGCGATGTTAGTGGTGAGTTCGATGTTGAGAGCAGCAATGGCAGTGTTTTCTTTAGCGGGAATACGACTGCAGGGGGAAGCAACCGACTAGTCACTAGCAACGGGGATGTTGTGGTGGAACTTCAGGGTGAACCCAGCGTTGTCTTGGACGCGGAGACCAGTAATGGCGAGGTCAACAGCGAACTGCCTATAGTGGCTACGGTGACCAAGAAAGACCGTCTCGTGGGCAAAATCGGTAACGGGGAGGCAGACCTTTACACCCGCACATCAAATGGCGACATAACCATCAGGTAAAGCTTTACCCACGACCTTAACACTCGGTCGCTTAACAGGATAATCTAGGCCTTCGTTCCGCATTGTACCTGGACGAACTCCGATTTCTCTTAAAAATGTGATAACTTTTTAACTTTTTCCCTCTGCATTTTATGACTTGTTCATCACGTATGTTTATCATATTTGCGTTGATACCTTGACGATAGGGGGTTGAAGATGAAGCAGTACGATGTAATTGTGATTGGCTCCGGCGCAGGGGCGCTTATTGTAGACGAGGCTTTAGCAAAAGGTCTTAAGGTTGCCTTAGTGGATAAGGGGCCTCTCGGAGGCACCTGTCTGAATTTGGGGTGCGTACCTTCGAAAATGTTGATATATACAGCAGATAGGATTGTTGAAATACAGGAAGCTAAAAAGCTGGGCATAGCTGCCGAGATAAAGAGCATAGATTTTGCTTCGATAATGGAGCGGATGAGGGAAAGCAGATTTGAAAGCCAGGCCTACATAAGGAAAGGGATTAAGGAGCCTGAAAATTTGGATTTCTACGAGCGGGAAGGCTATTTTGTCGAGGACTACGCAATGGAGGTCGATGGAGAGAAGATAAAAGGTAAGAAGATTTTCCTTGCCTCTGGGTCGCGACCTGTGGTTCCTCCTATCAAGGGCTTGGATAGCATTGACTATTTAACAAATGAAAATGCATTGGAGCTTACGCAGCATCCGGAAAGCCTGGTAATAATCGGAGGCGGATATGTCGCTGTTGAATATGCCCACTTCTTTGCGGCAATGGGCACTAAAGTAACGATTATAGAGATGCTCAGCAGGATTGCTCAGTCGGAGGAACTCGAGATATCTGAACTTCTGGAAAAAGAGATGAAGAAGCGTATGGATATTTATACCAATACACAGGTGGAGGAGATAAAGAAGAATGGGAAGGGAATCATTGCTGTGGCCAGGGATAAGGCTACCGGTAAGCAAATGGAGTTCCCCGCCCAGAGAATCATGATCGCAGTGGGTAGAAGGTCGAACGCTGATTTGCTTAAGGTAGAGAATACAGGTGTTGAACTGGACAAGCGGGGTTTTATGAAGGTCGATGAGTATCTTGAGACTACGAAAAAAGACATATTCGCTCTGGGCGATGCTGATGGGCAGCAGATGTTCACGCATGTGGCAAACAGGGAGGCATCACTGGCCTGGCATAACTCAGCGCATAAAAACAGAATAAAAATGGACTACAGTGCAGCGCCGCACGCAGTCTACTCTCACCCTCAGATTGCCTCTGTGGGACTGACCGAGGAGAATGCCAAAAAAGATTACCACATACTGGTGGGGAGGGCGAAGTACTTCGATACCGCAAAGGGTGAGGCGATGATGGAAGAGGAAGGCTTTGCCAAGGCCATAGTTGACGGACACAGCGGAAGGATACTGGGCTTTCACATCATAGGTCCCTATGCCCCCGAGCTTATCCAGGAAGTTGTCAATGCCATGGCAACCGGCGGAGGTGTACACAGCATCAACGATGGCATGCACATACATCCGGCTATGTCTGAGCTGATACTTAGGACATTTGAGAACCTCGAAGCGGCCTGATTGCGCTTAGAATCCTCAGGTGGTAATGGAGCTAATATTTAAAGGGTGTCACTTTCTTTGGCGCCGCACTGGCACCCGTCTATCAGCTTCCTCAGCCGCATCCGCTGACATCGATGTACTTGGGTTTGGTTAACGCATTTGAACCGCCCGGCCCTGTGACTGTGAGGGTGGCCCTTCCAGTAGCAGCCTCAGTATCAGGAACATTGGGTAACCTCTTCTCATTTGCTCTATCCTGTACTGAAACGCTAGCCTGCTGAAGGGGTAGGCAAAGCTCGCACCTGTTGCAGATGTTGACGTACCCTGTATGGGATGGTAGAATGCGCCAAAGTGGAGGTGTAGCCATGAGTGCAGGCAAGATTGTGCTTCTGGTTTTTGGGGCCATCATTCTGCTGATATCGCTTGCTCTGATTGCAGGCGGAGGGGCTCTGGTCTGGTTGGACAAAGGTCACTCGGACAGCGAAGGGTTTATCACCACAAATACAATCCACCTTGAGAGAGGTTCTTATGCAATAACCACCAAGCCTGCTGATATAGATTTAGAGTCAGGGTGGTTCGGGGACGGACATCACATAGCCACCATTAAGGTGCAAGGCTCAAGTGAAGACCCTTCAAAACAGATATTCATAGGAATAGCCAATGAGGCAGATGTGCAAACTTACCTCAGCGGTGTCGATTATGATGAGATCAGTGAATTCAGGGTTCACCCGTTTAGAGTAGACTATACAAATCACCCGGGCAATTCCGCACCTGCGGCACCTACTACCCAAACATTCTGGGTTGTCTCGGAGTCCGGACCAGGGACGCAGACTCTGAAGTGGCAACTGGAGACGGGGAACTGGGTGCTGGTGCTGATGAACGCCGATGGCTCCGCCGGTGTCGATGTTAGCGGCTCTATCGGCGTACAGGCCCCCTGGATATTCTGGGTTGGGATAGGGTTTCTCGTTGGGGGCATAGTTTTACTCATAATAGGTGTCGGACTGATTCTTCTGGGAACTCGCCGACGGAGGACAGGCGGCGAGGCAGGCGCAGGGACTGAAGGAGCAGGACCCGGAGTTGCAGGTGGCACCGGAGGACAGGAAACTTACCCGTTCCACTTTAAGGGTGAGCTGACCGAGCCGCTATCTCAGTGGTTGTGGCTGGTTAAGTGGCTCCTGATCATTCCTCACTTGATTGTGCTCTTGTTCCTTTGGGTGGCGTTCGTGGTTGTTTGGATAATATCCCTCTTCGCAATCTTGATTACGGCCAAATATCCTCGCAGCTTTTTCGATTTCAATGTGGGTGTACTGCGCTGGACGTGGCGTGTGGGCTTCTACAGCTATCAGGCGCTGGGAACCGATAAGTATCCGCCGTTCACTTTGGAAGCCGGTGGCTACCCTGCCGATTTGGAGGTCGCATACCCGTCTACGCTCACCCCGGGGCTAGCGCTGGTGAAGTGGTGGCTGTTAGCCATCCCTCACTACATCATCATTGCCCTTTTCTTGGGCACTGGTGGCCGATGGCCTGGTTTGGTGTGGGCGCTGGTTTTCTTTGGGGCAGTGGTGCTGCTATTCACGGGCAGATATCCCAGGGGTATCTTCGACTTCATAATGGGCATTGACCGCTGGACTTACCGGGTAGCTGCATATTCAAGCCTAATGACGGACCGCTACCCACCGTTCCGGCTTGGGGATTAGCAATAGCCCTTTGCTTTGCACGAAGCAGGCATAAACGCAAAACGGGCTTCTGTCTATTGGTGGCTCAGTTTGATTCTAACTGTGCCGTCTTCGGTCTTTTGTTTCAACAAAGCAGCTATGTCCTCACGTATGAACCTTCGGTCTCCGCGAGGGCCAACGCGATATGCCTTTACTATTCCCTGCTTACTCCATCTTCGCAGCGTGTTGCTATGTATGCAAAGAATTCTACAAGCTTCTCCAGTTCTAAGCATACTGCTCGGTTCATTCAAGCGCTCTCGCGCGTTCTTCTTCGTTAGCGGTGTATACACTGTGCCTCCAATAGCTTACCAACCTTGCGGGGATATGCTGGCTGCTTATTGAACTCGTGCGCTGAATATTCTAACTTTAATACATAATCATTTTAAATTAACTAAGGTGGTTTTGATGTGACTTTTGTCTCGTTTGCGAGCCACGGAACGATAAATTTTGGCTGTATTAGAACGAAGGGGGGTAAAAGGATGAAGACAAAAACTATCAGGCAATCTGCAACGTTCAAGGCCAGTCCCCATGAGGTCTATGAAGTGCTGATGGATTCACGCAAGCATGCTAAATTCACAGATGCCAAAGCCAGCGTCAGTCGCAGAATAGGTGGTAAATTCACCGCTTACGATGGCTATATCGAGGGAGTCAATCTGGAACTGGTGCCGGACGAAAAAATTGTCCAATCATGGCGTGGCAGCGACTGGCCGGAGGGTCACTACTCGAAAGCTACTTTCTCTCTGCGGCGAGTCGAAGGTGGCACACGTCTCACCTTCACTCAGACTGGTGTACCTGAGGACCAGTACGAGTCCATAAGCCAGGGCTGGCGTGACTATTACTGGAAGCCTATGAAAGAGATGCTGGAAAGGTGAGATAAGAAGCGGTTGTAACCTCCGTTTAATCGGGCAGTTGACAAACTCAATTTTGTCGTATATATTATCAGTGTATTCTGATTTATCAGAATACACTGATATATTATTTGAAGGGAGGTGGTGAAATGGTCAGAAAAAAGGTAAGTGAATCCTGCTGTGTAGCTATGGGTGAAGGGATGGGCTGCTGCAAAGTTGAATCGCTGATAAGCGTGGATGAACGGGGGCAGATGGTGCTCCCCAAGGAGATAAGGGAAAAGGCGAAGATACGAGCCGGCGATAAGCTTGCTGTGGTAGCCTGGGAAAAAGATGGTGAAGTGTGCTGTATATCACTGGTTAAAACCGATGCTATCACCATTATGGTAAAAGACATGCTTGGCCCCATGATGAAGGAGATAATTCGGGATTAATGGAGGTATTCAAAATGAAGGACGACGAAATAAAGAAGAATGTACGAGAAGGCTATGCCAAAGTCGCTAAGCAGTCGAACCCATGTTGCGCCACCGCCAGCCCCTGCTGTAGCGGCGCTGATTTAGCTCAGAACATCAGCAGGGCGATAGGCTACTCTGAGGAAGAGCTCAAATCGGTCCCCGAAGGTGCCAATCTGGGTCTCGGCTGCGGCAACCCCGTGGCGCTGGCCTCTCTCAAGAAAGGCGAAACTGTACTGGATCTCGGCTCCGGCGCTGGTTTCGATTGCTTTCTGGCTGCTGACAGGGTGGGCAAGAGGGGAAAGGTCATCGGCGTGGACATGACCCCGGAGATGCTCGAGAAAGCTAGGGAGAACGCTAGTAAGGGTGAATACAAGAACGTGGAGTTCAGGCTGGGCGAGATTGAAAACCTGCCTGTGGCCGATAACTCGGTCAATGTAGTCATCTCGAACTGCGTCATCAACCTGTCGCCCGATAAAAAGAGGGTTTTCAAAGAGGCGTTCAGGGCATTGAAACCGGGAGGCAGGCTCATGGTCTCGGACATAGTCCTGCTGATGGAACTTCCTGAAGTCCTGCAGAACTCCGTTCAAGCGTATGTGGGCTGTCTTGCCGGGGCGATGATGAAGGACGACTACCTGAAGTCGATAAAAGCAGTAGGCTTCCGTAAGGTCAAGATAGTTGAGGAGACCTCTTTCCCCATAGATTACATAGCAAACGACCCGACTGCTGTCGCAATCCTCAAGGACGTGAACTTGTCGCTGGATAAGGTCAAAGAATCCCTAAGCTCGGTACTGAGCATAAAGGTTAGCGGGGTCAAGCCTTAGCGAGAGGGCTCCGCTGTCCCTATTATGTCACTTGCTTCGCGCTCCTCCAGTAAGGGTAAGGTCATTGACTGGCACCGACGTCTGGTATACAATGCTCGGCAATGGCTTGAATCCTGGCAGTGTAAAACTGGGCAACCGTTGTACCGTTTTGGGAGGCGCTATGAAGTGTGCAACTCACCCCGATGTGGACGCTGTGGGAGTCTGCTCTAACTGTGGCAGGGCTGTCTGCTCAGCATGCCGTACTATGGTAGGCGGAAGGACCTATTGTCCCATATGCGCCACTGGCGGTTTAGATATAGCGAGGAGCAAGCACACAGGAAAGCCGATTGCAGGCGGGGTTTTGGGCATAATCGCTGGTGTGGTAGGCGTTTTTCTTGGTATTATTTTTATTGCTGGTGGCACTACAGTTGCTTACCCCTGGGAGTCAGTTGACTGGTCAGAAGTGGGTATCGGAATAGCCCTGGTCATCCTCGGGGTTTTAGCCATTTTGGGCTCAAGTTTCGCGGTTGCCCGGAGAAATTTTACTCTGTCAGTCATAGGTGGTGTCAGCGCTCTGCTGGGAATATGGCCACTGGGCTTACCGGCACTGATATTGATAGCGAAGTCCCGAAACGAATTTCAAGCCGCCTCTCCAAGCCTGATCTGCCCCAGTTGTGGTCGAGACAATCCTAGAGGCTCGCGATTCTGTATGAACTGCGGCCGCGAGCTGCGGGGATCAAGGCCTGGTCTCTAAAGGCTGAAGCATAGCCTAATCCACAGTCGCCGTCACAACCCTCTCCGCCACCACAAACCGTCTGCCCCTGATGTGCATCACCGGCTTCGCCCTGGAGACATCGAACTCGCCTTTCACCATGAACTCGTCTTTGCACTCGGCATGAACTACTCTGCCCACGACCAGGATGTGGTCTCCGGCCTCTTTTTCGAACTCAAGCTGGCACTCTATCCAGCCCACGCAGTCTTCTATAGAGGGCGATTTCACCTTCTGCGACTTCCTCTCGGTCAGGCCTGCCTTCTCGATCTCGCTCACGCCTTTGGGTAACGCCTGGGAGCAGGCCCAGAGCTTGTCCAGAAGCCCTTCGGGCACGATGTTGAGCACAAAGTCGCCTGTCTCCCTGGTGTTCGCCAGTGTATGCCTGTGGGGCGCGGAGGCGTAAAGCAACAGCGGCGGGTTTGACGATACTGGCGTCACAAAGCTGAAGGGTGCAGCGTTGGCTCTGCCTTCTTTGTCCACCGTGGAGATAAGCACGGCGCATCGCGGCGAGAGAATCTCATAGAAACCCGAAGGATTGATTTCCATTATTGCCTCCTTTGGTGGGCAGGCTTCTCTTTGCCCTTACAAGTTCTGGATGTAGCTCAGCGCTTCCATCAGGTCTTTAGCCTGGAAGTCAGGTCCGGGCAAGTTCTCCGTCAAAACGGTGCCTCTGCGGTTGACCCACACGGTGGCCAATCCAGCACCCTTGGCCGCAGCTATATCGTGTTCCAGGCTATCGCCGATGACCAGCACGTCTTCGGGGCGGGACTTAGTTGACATAACAGCATTATTGTAATAGCTGCTGCCGTGGCCTTTCAGTCCCAGGTGGTCTTTGTCAAAGGTATAGCTGAAATAGCTTACGCCCCCTGCTTTCTCCAGAGCTTTAGCCTTCTCCGGTGCATAGTCGCCGGTGGTCAGGCAGAGGGCATGGTTCTCCTTGACCTTATTCAGGAAGGGCAGGGCATCGGGATAGAAGGTGGGATTTGTCCAGGTCTCCTGCTGCGCCTGCCTGAACCTTCCCGCCAGCGTACGGGCAATCTTATCATCGTATGGTTTATTGAGGTAGTCGAAGAGAAGCCTCTGGTGAAAGAAGAAGTCATCGTGCTTCTCCGGGTATCGCACATGGACTATGCCCCGGTGCACGTGTAAATACGCCTTCCAAATCTGCATGCCGTCTAAACCAAGTATACCGTCCAGCCTGCGTGCATACTTGGCATCTGAGTCGTGGAGCGTGCCGTCGTAGTCTATGAAAAGCACTTTTTTCGTCAAGGGAATACGCTGTGGAGGCGCCTTAGAGCCTCTATCTCCTCTCTATAGCCCAGCCTGGCCTGGCGCACTGCGCGGGCCAGGACTTCGATGCTCTTATCGTATGTCTTGCGGTCTACAGGGTAAGGGATGCCGTCCTTGCCGCCGTGGGCGAAGCTGTAACGGGCGGGGTCGCGAAAGCTGGGAGAAACGCCGTAGACCAACTCCGAGATGAGGCTGAGGGAACGGATAGTCGCAGGTCCTACGCCTTCCAGCCCCAGCAAGTTCTCAAAATTCTCAGGCTTGCGTTCATAGGTATGCAGGAATATCTTTTCCAGGCGCTCGGGGTGCAGGTCTGACACGTTGAGGTAATGATGGGCAGGAAGCGTCAACGCCTTCAGCTTCTTCAGCTCGTCAATCAGCTTTTCAGGTTTCTCTTCTGCGGCGACCTGGGTCACCACATTGCGCGCCCCCTCGCTTTCGGCAGCAACCATGTTTAGCACGGCGCCGAAGCCCTGCGAGCAGATAGCGGCATGGGGCTCGCAGACGTAGTCCTTAACTCCCTCGCTGAGCCAGTGATACCTGCGGGCATAGCGGGTCTTCTCGTTCATGCCCTGCTGGATCACAGCCCAGTCGCCCCCGGCGGTGAAGACAAAAGTGTGGTGATAGAGCTGGTAGCCATCTTGCAGCGCAACTGAGTCCACCTTTGCAGTCATCCTGCTGGCGTATACCAGAGGTTCGGGGTCTCTGGAGAGTAGTTCGCAGTGCTGTGCGATCTGGGCAGGAGTTTGCCTTGAGGTCTTGCCCTTGCCTCCGGCGATATAGAAGCCCAGGTCTTTTTCCAAACCCTTCGTCCCTTCCTTGAGAGCACCGCAGACAGTGGTGGTGACGCCGCTGGAATGCCAATCCCAGCCCAGCACGCAGCCCAGTGCCTGGAACCAGAAAGGGTCAGACAAACGGCGCAGCATTTCCTCAGTCCCAAACTCCTCCACAATGGCTATGGATATCTCCCGGCTTAGCTTGGTCATGCGCTCGAACAGCCAGCGGGGCGCTTTACCATAGTGGAGGGGGAGATTGGCTACACCTGTCCTGGTTGCTGGAGACATATTTAGATAACCTTATCTTTCCTTAAGCCTATTATATCCTGAAGTTGAGTAGGATGCTAAGTTGGCTGCTACTGCCTCTCCCTTGATGTGGTAGGTCATTCCATACTGAAACACGAAAGATGAGTACCCCTCCCTCTAATCCCTCCCTCAAGGGGAGGGAGGGTTCTGAATTCCTATCCCTTGAGGGGAGAGGCTAGGTGAGGGTGATGCGTTATCGAGATGTTATTCCTGCAAGCGTAGTAATCAGGAATTGTGTCTATCTTATGCCTTGGCCTGGTCGGTGTGCAGGTAGGCGTTTTCCATGTACTGGAATGTCATGCGCTGTGAGTTGTAAAACGAGGCATTGAGGGCGATAGCCAAGCGCATTACGCTGGTATACGCATCCGGTTGTTGATAGAACATAGGCACAATTACTTTCTCCAGCTTGTCATAAAGTGAAGCTATATCCTTGGAGGGATCGCTCTCTGGTTTGTCGGACTCGCCGATAGACCAGCCGGTAACACCTTCTACATGTCCCTCAACCCACCAGCCGTCAAGTATGCTCAGGCTGGGCACTCCGTTAAGCGCCGCCTTCATGCCGCTGGTGCCGGAGGCCTCATCAGGTTTCTGCGGGGTGTTCAGCCATAAATCGACACCTGAGCATAGATACTTTGCCAACGCCATGTCATACTCCTCAAGATAGACGACTTTTATGGTGTCTCGCAGAGTGTTTGCAACTTGAAAGATACGCCTGATCAGGGCCTTGCCGCCTTCGTCCCTGGGATGAGCCTTACCTCCATAGATGACCTGAAAAGGGCCAACCTGGCGCGCTATCCTCTTCAGGCGTTCCAGGTCGGAGAACAGCAGGTCTGCCCGTTTATAGGCGGTGGCGCGTCGGGCAAAGCCGATGGTCATCAACTTGGGGTCAAGTTTCATACCGGCACGCTTTTCTACCTCCGCGAGCAGGTCTCGCTTGGCCTCAATATGCGCTTCTCGGATCAGGTCGAGCGAGCAGCTTATAACGTAGCGCAGGTAGAGGCTGTCGTGACGCCATTCTGGGAAGTGGTGGTCATAGAGCCGTTGAAATGGCATTGATGTCCAGGTAACAGCGTGCACGCCGTTGGTGATGGAATTGATAGGATAGTTGGGAAACATACTTCGGGATATTTCCTCGTGCCTCATGGACACCCCGTTTATATAGCGCGAGAATATCAAGGCAAGATGCGTCATGTTCAATACCCCGTCCTGAAAGGCTCCCACTGCTTGCAACGCGTTAGTCGGCTCATCTCCCAGCACCTTCCTGACCATGTCCATCGGGAATTTATCCATGCCGGCGGGGACGGGCGTGTGGGTAGTGAAGACACACCGATGATGTACTGCCTCTCTGTCTGCTTTGGTAACGTTGTGGAGGCCCTTCCTTTCGTGGTGTTCTTCAAGAAGCGCCAGGGTGAGGAGGGCGGAATGCCCCTCGTTCATGTGGTAGGTCTGCACCCTCATGTATCCCAGGGCAAGCAGCATCGCTGCCCCGCCCAAGCCCAGCACGACCTCCTGACATAGACGGTAGTGGTCGTCGCCGCCGTACAGGTAATCGGTAAGAGTCTGGTCCCAGGGGCTGTTCTCAGGTAACGCTGTGTCCAGGAGAAATACAGGTACGTTGTCTCCTGCCACGCCATGCACAACATAGCGCCAGGCTCGGACTTGCACCTTTCGGCCCTCTATGCTTACCGAAACGCGTGGCTGCATGGGTTCCAGCAGTTTCTCGGGAGACCAGACAGCGGGACTTTCGGTTTGATTTCCCTGTGCATCCAAGTGCTGGCGGAAATAACCTTTGCGATACAGGAGTGTCACGCCCACCATAGGTATGGCCAGATCGGAGGCAGAGCGCAACGTATCGCCGGCCAGCATACCTAGTCCACCGCTGTAGGTGGGCACAGCCGGGTCTAGCCCGACTTCCATGGAGAAGTAAGCAACTGTAGGTGGATGTACCATCATATCAGATGTATGTTTGTTCAAGAGCGCCTCCAAATTGTTCTAGATTTTGTGAATTAATTGGAATCATCGGATTGCCTTCTAAGGGCCCGCTTCTCGATGGCCAGCATCTTCTTGAGACGGCAGTGGTACCGCTCCTCTTTAGAGAAGTGCGCATTTAAGAATGCTATCACTAACTCCATAGCAAGCTCTACGCCGATGACACGTGCGCCCAGGCACAGCACATTCATATCATCGTGCTCTACACCTTGGTGCGCTGAGTAGGTATCGTGGCAAAGGCAAGAGCGCACGCCAGGCACCTTGTTGGCTGTGATACAGGCTCCCACGCCGCTGCCGCAGACCAGAATACCGCGCTGTGCCCTGCTCGAAGCTACAGCCTGGGCCACTGCTTCCGCGAAATCGGGATAATCGTCATCCGGGTCGTACTTGTGAGCGCCCAGGTCTAATATGTCGTATTGTCCTGGCAAACGTGCCAGCAGCTCGTTTTTGAGCAAGTATCCGCCGTGGTCCGCCCCCAGCGCCACACGGGGTTTAAAGTCCTTTTCTGTGATGCCGGGTCGCTTGCCAGCCATCCGCCACCTCCTTCATCAGTAGTGGTTATATATTATAAACCACGTCTTCAAAGAGGCGGTCACATGATAATCATTGGATGATGAAGAAGTCATAAAATGAGCTGAGAAAAGGTTAAAAAGTTATCACATTTGGGGGTTAGCTGGAGCAGATGCTCCAGGCTACCCTATTCTTCCTCTGCTACTTGTGCTAGGTGGCGGGCTTTCAGGCGCTCCGATTGGGTAAGCAGCTTCTTACGCAGCCTGATGCTCTTGGGGGTTATCTCGACCAGTTCATCCTCTTTGATGAAGTCCAGGGCTTGCTCCAGGCTCAGCTTCACGGCTGGGGTCAGCTTTACGGCGATGTCGGAAGTGGAGGAACGGACGTTGGTCTGTTTCTTTTCCTTACATACATTGACTGCCATGTCCTGGACGCGGGAGTTCAGCCCCACTATCATGCCTTCGTAGACATGCGTCCCTGGCTCGATGAAGGTGATGCCTCGCCCCTGAGCGTGGTTCAGTCCGTATGTAACGGCTACGCCGTCTGCGGCTGAGACCAGCGCTCCGTTGCGGTCGGATTCCATGTCGCCGTACCAGGGTTCGTAGCCCAGAAACAGGGTGTTCATGATGCTCTCACCTCTGGTGGCGGTGAGAAAGGCGCTGGTGAAACCGATAAGCCCTCGGGTGGGGATGCGGAACTCCATGCGCACGTTGCCTTTCCCATCGTTGTGCATATTGGTGAGCTGGGCCTGCCGATTGCTCAGAATCTCCGATAATACACCTATGTATTCCTCGCGGGTATCGATGGTAAGCGCTTCTACAGGCTCCATTAGTTTGCCGTCCACCACCTTCGTAATAGCCTCTGGCTTGGAGACCTGGAATTCGTAGCCCTCGCGGCGCATGGTCTCGATGAGGATAGCCAGGTGCAGCTCACCTCTGCCCGCTACCAGGAAGACATCGGCGCTCTCCGTGTCGTGCACCTGAAGGGCGATGTTGGTCTCCAGCTCATGGTAGAGCCGCTCCCTTAACTGGCGAGAGGTGCAGAAGCGCCCTTCCCGTCCGGCAAACGGAGAATTGTTTACACCCAGGGTCATCTTTACGGTCGGCTCGCTGATATATATGCCTGGCAAGGCTTCAGGCCGCTCCGGGCTGGCGATGGTTTCCCCGATGCTGACCTTTTTCAGCCCGGTGATAGCCACGATGTCACCCGCCTGCGCCTCCTCCACCTCCAGACGGTTGAGTCCCAGGTAGGTGAATACTTGGCCGACCTCGTGTTGGGTTATGTTTCCGTCTCTATTAATTGTGACCACAACGTCATGAGGGGACACCTTGCCCCGGGAAATCCTGCCGATGGCGATCTTGCCCTTGTAGCTGTCGTAGTCCAGGCTGCATACCAGCATCTGAAACGGCCCCTCCTCGATTGTAGGCGGCGGCACCTGTTGCAGAATGCATTCGAAGAGGGGAACCAGGTCTTTGCCCTCAGCGCCTGGCTCGGTTACGGCTGTGCCGTCCCTGGCGCTAGCGTAGAGCACGGGGAAATCGAGCTGGTCGGCGTTGGTTACCAGTTCCAGGAAGAGGTCCTGGGTTGCCCTGACTACCTCGTCTATGCGCGAACTACTCCTGTCTATCTTGTTGATAACCACGATGGGTTTTAAGCCTTTCATCAGGGCCTGGCGCAGCACGAACTTGGTCTGAGGCATGGGTCCCTCCACAGAGTCCACCAGGAGCAGGCAGCCATCAGCCATATTTACCACACGCTCCACCTCTCCACTGAAATCAGCATGCCCCGGGGTATCTATGATGTTGATTTTGACAGCCTTGTAGATTACGGCAGTATTCTTAGCCAGGATGGTGATGCCCTTTTCCCGCTCCAGCACGTTCTGGTCCATGATGAACTGGCCCACCTGCTGGTTATCGCGGAATACCTTGCTCTGCTTGAGCATGGCATCCACCAGGCTGGTTTTGCCGTGGTCAACATGGGCGACTATGGCTATATTTCTTATGTCATCGCGATGAGTTTGACCCAACCCCCACCTCCTCGTGGGCATGACTCTATCTTTAGCTCTTCTATGGGGAACCTATCCACTGTTCACACTGCCTTTTTCGGAAGCCAGCCTCGCCATGTTTTTGAAAAACTTCAGTCTGGCCAAGCTCTGTTTTCTGAGCTTTCACACTGGTTTCTAATTCTTCCATCGGAGTATCCCTTTCAGTTCTCTTTTGGTGGAGAAAGTCAAAAACTGCAATTTATCATTATAGTATGCCCATACCACCAAAGCAAACTGTTGCCCATATTTAAGCCGGGTGATATAATTCCCCATAACTATATTATTTATTATAGATTTTACTTTCGGAGTACCAGATTGAAACTGAGTCGGGAAGAAGTTAAGCACATCGCTCTGCTCGCCCGCCTGGGGCTTACTGAGGCTGATGTAGAAAAGTTCAGGGAGCAACTTTCCAATATACTGGAGAACTTCGAGATTTTGAAGCAGGTGGATACTTCAGGGGTTCCTCCCACCTCTCACCCTGTTGCTCTGAGAAATGTGCTTAGAGATGACGAGGTGAGACCATCTTTCTCCCCTAAGGAAATCCTGGCTAACGCACCTCAGGAAGAGGATGGCTGCTTCCGGGTGCGGGCGGTTCTGGAGTAATTACCCCTTAAAGCGGGAGCGAGAACATGAATCTAAAACAGCACCTGGATTATCTATTCAATCCACGGTCTGTAGCGGTAATCGGGCGTCTAACGGAGCGAGATATTTCTGCTCCACCCCGGAGATGTTGGCCAAGGTGCTGGCCTGTCTGGTGAGGTACAGCAAGTATATAGGGTTTTAGAGGAAAATTGATGGTTTCCGAGTACGACTTGACAATTCACGAAGCGCACGACTTGCTTAAAAAGCGTGAGTTATCATCTTTGGAGTTGACCAAAGCGGTGCTCGAGCGTATACATCAGGTTGAGGACAGGGTACATTCCTTCGTCACTGTCACCGAGGACATAGCTCTTGCTCAAGCTCGGCAGGCTGATGAGCATATCAAGGCTGGCAATTTCTCGCCTTTGACGGGAATTCCAGCGCTGATTAAGGATAACATGTGCACCAGGGGTGTGAAGACCACCTGCTCCTCGAAGATGCTGGGTAACTTCGTACCGCCTTATGATGCGACAGTGGTGGAGAGATTGAAGGCTGCGGGCATAGTAATGGTGGGCAAGGGAAATTTGGACGAGTTCGCTATGGGCTCCTCTACGGAGAACTCTGCCTTCTTCACTACGCACAACCCCTGGGATTTAGATCGTGTCCCCGGTGGGAGCAGCGGCGGTTCAGCGGCCTCGGTAGCTGCCGGTGAGGCTATCTATGCTCTAGGCTCGGATACTGGCGGCAGCATCCGCCAGCCTGCGGGCTTTTGCAGTGTGGTGGGGCTCAAGCCTACCTATGGGCTTGTTTCCAGATATGGTCTGGTTGCCTTCGCCAGCTCCCTTGACCAGATAGGGCCTTTGACCAGGGATGTGACCGATTGCGCGCTGGTGATGAATGCTATCGCCGGGCATGACGCCTGTGATTCTACTTCTGTTGACCGGCCAGTGCCTGATTACACGAAGTCGCTCGTCCCAGACCTTAAGGGGCTGCGCATCGGTGTGCCCCAAGAGTATTTCGTCAAGGGTATGGAGAGCGGCGTGGAGCAGGTGGTAAGGCAGGCTATCGCCAGGCTTGAGGAGCTAGGGGCTGAGGTCGAGCGGGAGGTTTCGCTGCCCCATACCCGGTATGCGCTTGCCTGTTACTATATCATTGCCCCCTCGGAGGCCATGGCCAACCTGGCACGTTACGATGGTGTCAAGTATGGCTTCTCTGCCAGGGAAGCTGAGAATATGTGGGACGCTATGGAGAAGACCCGCCAGTACGGGTTTGGCCCTGAGGTGAAGAGACGCATCATGCTGGGTACTTATGCCCTGTCCGCCGGTTATTACGAGGCTTACTATCTCAAGGCGCAGAAGGTGCGCACCCTTATCAGCCGCGAGTTCGCTGAGGCTTTCACCAAGTACGATGCGCTGGTAACACCTACCTCGCCCACCGTGCCGTTTCGTATCGGTGAGAAGGCAGATGACCCGCTTCAGATGTATCTGAGCGATGTCTGCACTTTGCCTGTAAACATCGCAGGCATCCCGGGAATATCCGTGCCCGCAGGGTTTGCGGATGGCCTTCCTGTAGGCGTGCAGATTCTGGGCAAGCCGTTCTCCGAGGAGACGCTGTTTAGAGTTGCCTATGCCTATGAACAGGCGACAGGCTGGCAGAAGAGGAGGCCGAAGCTATAGATGGCAGAAAAGCCTGTCCAGGTTACCTGTTATTCGGGCCATACGTATGCCGAACGTCCAGAATCTCTCATATGGGAAGGCATTGAACACAAAATAAAAGAAATTGAAAAAGAGTGGCAGGAGCCGGGTGCAAAGCTATTTAAGGTACGCACGGAGGATGGCAGATTCTTTGTTCTGAGTTATAATGAGCGTGGCGATGAATGGACAGCATTCGAGTTGGTAAAGAGTAGATAGAGCATAGATTTAAACCAGGGCACAGCACGCTGTGCCCCTACCAGTAAACTGACCGGTGGAGGTTAAAAATATGCAATTCTTCCTTTAACCCCCTTCTATAGATGGGGTGAAGGGGGATTACAGAAGACAGTCTGCCATAGGAGGGTGCCTGAGACTCGAGAGTGTCTCTCAACTTTTAATCTTCCCTTCTCCTGAAGGAGAGGGGGCAGGGGTGAGGTGAATAACATGAATAAAGAAGTTCTCAAAGCACTAGAAAAGGACGCCAGAGCAACACCGGAGCAGATAGCCACCCAGACTGGTATATCTGTGGAAGAGGTCGAGAAAACCATAGAGAAGGCGGAAAGAGACCGCGTTATCGTCAAATACAAAACGATAGTCAACTGGGAGAGGCTGGGCGAAGAGCAGGTACAGGCTCTTATCGAGGTCAAAATCCAGCCGCAGCGGAATGTGGGCTTCGATTCTATCGCTGAGCGTATCTATCGTTTCCCGGAGGTAAGGTCGGTCTATCTGGTCTCGGGGACCTATGACCTGGCTGTGTTCGTGGTGGGCAAGACCATGCAGGAGGCAGCCGCCTTTGTCTGGCAGAAGCTGGCCCCGTTGGATTCGGTCCAGGGTACGGTGACCCATTTCTTGCTCAAGAGATACAAGGAGGATGGGGAGATTCTGGACGGCGGCGGAGAAAAGGGGCGGCGGCAGCCGCTGACCCTGTAGGAGAGGAGGTTACAACATGTCTCCCAGGCCTGGGGTTCGCTCTAAGCGTGCCCGCAGCATAATCTCGAAGCGGGTTGAAGGCATTTCCCCTTCCGGCATCAGGAAATTCTTCGACATTCTATCGACGATGGAAGATGCCATATCCCTGGGTGTTGGTGAGCCCGACTTCGTTACCCCCTGGCATGTCAGCGAGGCTGGCATCTATAGCATTGAGAAGGGCTATACGATGTATACCTCCAACAAGGGGTTGCTGGAGTTGAGGCAGGAACTGGCACGATACTTGACCTCACGTTACGGGGTGGAATATGACCCCGAAACTGAGCTCCTGGTCACTGTGGGGGTCAGTGAAGGCCTGGACCTGGCGATGAGGTCTATTATCAACCCTAAAGACGAGGTCCTCTCTCCGGACCCCACATATGTTTCCTATGGCCCGTGCACCGTGCTGGCAGAAGGCGTATTCGTTCCAGTACCCACCACGGTGGATAATGATTTCAAAGTTAAAGCAGTTGATATGGAGAAGCGTATCACGCCCAGGACTAGAGCTGTCCTTCTGGGTTATCCCAATAACCCCACTGGAGCAGTGATGGAGAGAGATGAATTGGCAGAGGTGGGAGAGGTTGCCCGAAGACATGACCTGCTGGTGGTCTCGGACGAGATATACGACCGGCTGGTATATGGGGTTAAGCATACGTGTTTTGCTTCTATTCCCGGGATGAAGGAGCGCACTATTCTTCTCGGCGGATTCTCCAAAGCCTATGCTATGACTGGCTGGCGGGTAGGTTACGCTGCTGCCAGACCTGAGATTATAGAGGCGATGACCAAGGTGCATCAATATACTATGCTGTGTGCCCCGATAGTAGCGCAGATGGCAGCCACCGAAGCTCTCAGGGCGGGTGATGCCGTGGTCAAGGAAATGGTTGCCGACTATGACCGCCGCCGGCGGGTGATGCTGAAGGGTTTAAATGATATCGGGCTTGCCTGCTTCGAGCCGAAGGGTGCGTTCTATTGCTTCCCCTCGGTGAAGGTGACGGGGCTATCCTCTGAGGAGTTTGCCGAGCAGCTTCTTGTCGAGGAGAAGGTGGCTGTAGTTCCGGGGCCTGCATTTGGGGAGTGTGGTGAGGGATATGTGCGCTGCTGCTATGCCACGGCGCTTTCTGATATAGAGGAGGCGCTGAGGCGCATGGGGCGATTTGTGGAGCGGCACGGCTAGCCGTGAGAGGTCGCGTGGAGCATCTGCCCCAGGCATGGTTGGAGCGGATGCCCCAACCCAACCGACTGTGGTTTGACCCTGCATTACTGACAAGATATAATTGCGTGTAAAAGCCGAGGTGGCGGAATGGCAGACGCGCTACGTTCAGGGCGTAGTGTCCGAAAGGGCATGTGAGTTCAAATCTCACCCTCGGCACCATAGAAGCAAATATTAAACTCTAAATCCGAAATTATGGACAAATTTAAATTCCCTATAAGATTGGGCAAACAGAAGGGTTGAAAACAGAGTTTCTTTAACGGCTTCTTTGGAAAGTGCCTAATCTTTCTTCCCCCTTTTCTAAAGGGGGTGAAGGGGGATTAGCGGTTGGAGCAGGTGCTCCAACCTACCCATAAAGGAGAAAATGCGCTTGTAGCTCAATTGGATAGAGCGTAGCCCTGCGGAGGCTAAGGTCGCGGGTTCGAGTCCCGCCAAGCGCGCCATGTGGGCGATTAGCTCAGCGGTTAGAGCGTCTGTTTTACACACAGAAGGTCGGAGGTTCGAGACCTCCATCGCCCACCATATCTAAGAGATCGCCGCTATCCCCCCTTCTTCTGGCTCCTTCCACTTATTACAATTCAAGGTAGTGAGCTGATTGCATAATCTCCCTGCGTGATGTTATCATCCCACAATTCTTTCTGCGCGAACATGGGTGTTTGGTGGGGTTGGGGAACGGCTGAGGGCTCCATTAAAGGCTTTTATATATGGAACTGCGATGTCTAATGGCGTACAGGGTTAATACTTTTACCTTGTTGTCTATCCAGAGGAGCAAGCGATAGTCGCCGATTCTATATTTGTGCAATCCTTTGAGGTCACGAGGCATGTGCTTCAGGGGGAATCTTAAAGCTTCGGGGTGTTCACTGAGCCGCTCGAGCTTAGAAATTACACGAACAGCCGAATCGTGCTCTAGCTTTCTGAAATCTTCGTCGAACTGCCGCGTGGTTACTATTCGATACAATGCTTAGCCTTCAGGTCGGACAGTGGGAGCACATTGCCGGCGAGATGCTCAGTTCTCGCCTGGCGCATTCTGGCTATGAGCTTGCTGTCTTTGGCGAGAAGATAGTCTTCCAACTCGTCTTCCAGTTCATCAAAGGTTCTGGCAGCTTCGGCGAGCTTTTTTAGCAGGGAAACCGGAACTTCCACTGTTTCAGCCACTAAGAGTGAATCTCCTTCCAGGTGTTTTTGCGATTTGGACTCTGAGGAGATGGTAACTAATCGGAACTGGGTTGTCAAATTCTATGTGAACAGATGAAGCCTGTGAACTATCACTGTTATAGATTGTTTAATATTTCCTGTAAACCACTGACTTGCTGGAGATATGTCTCCAGTGGTACCGAATTGCCGTTTATATCAGTGGCGGATCGACCCTGTGGAGAAACAATCACAACTCCAATGGGTTCCTTAGTCACGTAGAGGAAAAGACCCTTCTTACTATTATCGCCATGCACGAATACTCGTTCCAATGGGATTAGCTTCACATCGCCCACGGTGATTGGATTACCAGCTTGCATTTTTTTCATTTGCGCCAAGCTAACACCATGCTCTTTATTGCCCTTATTGTTGCCGGCGAGAAGGCAAACAGCGTTCCTATGAAGATAAGTTGAATAGGGAATATTCTGACATCGCCCTTGACATAACCTTGAAGCCCTGTCTGTTCAAAGTCCGGTAGAATCTGAATATCCAGCGGTGTAAATATTCTGGATTGGACTAATACAGGGGCGATAACGCCAAAAAGCATACCGGTTTCTGCCGGATCACTCAAACCGATTCGAAGGTCTAATTTAAACTCACGTACCCGCGCGATTCGAAAGACATCTCTGACAAACCTCAGTAGCCTGCGCAGGAAGCCTCTGGCCCTGAGCATGGCTATGAAGGGCTTTATTCTTCTTTTCTTCTTCCCGGGTTTTTCTTTCTCTGGCTTTTTCTCCCTTTTTATATCCTTGCCAATCAGGTTGAACATCCACCTCACACGCACCCTTGAGTGAGTAGCTACATCCCTGTCAACATTGAAAGCCAGATCAACGGGTACGGTCAGCAGCAGAATGATGAAAATGAATACCCCTAAGACTGTAGCAAGGATCCACACGCCCCTCTATTCTTCCTTCTTTTTCTCGCCACGATGCTCAATAGCCTTTACAATGACTTCTCCCACCTTCTCCAGAGCGCTGGCAGTACCTCCTTTAATAGCTTCTACGGTAACACCATCCTTATTGACGATGATGATAGCCACGGGCTTGATACCGCCGCCGCCGCCGCTGCCAGTGCCAACGCCTTTATCACTTTTAACGGTACCGCCACCGGCGCCGAATCCGAAGCCGATGCTAATGAGAGGAATAATAGTGTTGCCTTCAGTCGTAATCGGCTCCCCAACTACAGTCTTGGCGCTCAATAGTCTCTCTATCTCGCCCATCGCAGTCTTGAGCAGTTTCTCCACGTCTTCCATAGCTACCTCCCTGTTTATTACTGCCGTGACTTAATAGTCACCTAATATACTATACACAATGAGTATAAACAAGTTATAAAATTAAGAAATGAGATATAACAAAACTATAACATATTTTGCTTTATCTACGTCACAAATTTTTAACTTTTCCTCCCATAATTTTATGACTTTTTCACTATCGGGCGTTTATTATATTGGCTGCAAGCCTGCCATCTGAGGAATGGTTAAACCAAGCTTGCAATCAAAGACGCAGGTCCCGCAGCTATTAGTCAGTTGAACTGCCTCAGCAATTCATCTATGCTTAGATGTCTTGTACCTATACAGATATCATGTGCCTTTTGATAATCATCAACTAAGAAGTGGAGGACAACGAATGATCAGGTCATTCAACGGCAAGACGCCTAGGATTGCGGATACTGCCTTTGTCAGCGAATTTTCTTATGTAATCGGTGATGTCGAGATCGGCGAAGGATCGGGAGTATGGCCGGGCGCTGTGATTAGAGGGGACTTCGGCTCGATTCGGATTGGCAAGAACTCTCACATTGAGGATAATGCGGTGTTACATGCCTGGAAATCTCTGATAATCGGGGACAATGTGACGGTAGGGCACAGTGCTGTTGTACACTGCCTGAGAATTGGAAATAATGTACTTGTGGGGAACAATGCCACGGTACTGGATGATACCGAGATTGGCGATTTCTGTATCATTGGCGCCAACTCAATGGTCAGAGCAGCCCAGAAGATACCGGATAGGTCGTTTGTTGTGGGTATTCCCGCGAAAATCAAAGCCGAGTTCTCATCGGATGAGATAGAGAACATCCACCGGGAAATGGTTGACAAGTACTACCAGCCAACATCCGAGAAGGGGCCTGACCCAAGCTTATCTGAGCTGGCAAAGCAATATAAAGCGCAAGGTCTGTAGCTCAGGTATGAACAGTGGAGTGCAGGAGTGATTCATGCTTCTGCCAGTCCTTTTCACCGGGTGACCGCATTAAGAAAGGAGTTGAACATTGACTCACCGCTCCGGCGTGCCCGTGCAGAAGATTCAGGCAGCCGTGCTGCGCAACAAGGGCGGCCCGTTGAAGATAGAATCTCTTGAGCTGGAAGGCCCGCGCGACGACGAAGTGCTGGTACGCATCGTCGCCACCGGTATCTGCCATACCGATATAGACTTCTGCGATGACTGGGACGAGGCGGACGAACCCGTAGTGCTGGGTCATGAGGGTGGGGGCGTGGTGGAGCAGGTTGGCAAGCTGGTGAAGAGTGTCAAGCGCGGTGACCACGTCGTACTTTCCTATCAGTCTTGCGGTCGGTGCTGGCAATGCCTGAGAGGACGGCCTACAGCTTGTCGGCGTTTCTACGAAGCTAACTTCGGTTTCAAACGTCTGGACGGCAGCAATGCATTGTGGCGCAGTGGTGTACATGGGCATTTCTTTGGTCAATCTTCATTCGCTACCCACTCGCTGGCGACCGAGCGTAATCTGGTCAAAGTTCCTGAAGACCTGCGTCTGGATATGCTATCTCCGCTGGGTTGCGGCATACAAACCGGGGCTGGCACGGTGATGAACACGTTGCAGGTCTCGAAAGGGTCAGGCATCGCTATCTTCGGTACAGGAGCTGTCGGCCTGGCGGCAGTCATGGCTGCTCACATCGTTGGTGCCGACCCGATTATAGGTGTCGACCGTAGCCCCATGCGGCTCGAACTCGCTTTGGAGTTGGGCGCTACTCATGTGATCGACAACCGTCATGCTGCCGTCGTCTCCGGCATCTCTGATATCATCGGTAACGGTGTAGATTACGTGCTCGAAATCACCGGCAACCCGGACATGCTCCAACAGGCTATTGATGTGCTGAATCCGAATGGTACCGTGGCGCTCTTTACCGGTGAAAGCGGCCCGGATGCTCTGCCAGAAGGCCGGAAAACCGTCAGCGTAGTCGAGGGAGATGCCGTGCCGCAGCTCTTTATTCCCAAACTCATTTCACTTTACCGGGAAGGCCTTTTCCCTTTTGACCGCCTGGTGAAATTCTATGGCTTCAGCGAGATCAACCGGGGTATCGCCGATGCCAGGCGCGGCGATACCATCAAGCCCGTACTGCGAGTAAGCGATGAATAGAGTACGGATTGTCCAGCCGATTCGCGCTCTAAAAACAGGGTAAGCATCCACAAGTTTCTCCGGTGTTCAAACCGGCCTCTGTTTCCTCTAAACCATAGATGGCTGCGCGTAAAATGCATTAAAATGAGGCAAAATCCTCGAATATTTCTAATGCATCTCGAATTACCCTGGCAAAGTACAATCTTCCCATTTCCTTTAGGCACTCTTTTCATTCGGTATTATTGGGGTTAACGTAGCGTCAAGAACTGGATAACCCTTCTTAACAGATGGCCTGCGATGTAAGCGCACTTCATAGTCTATGTCGGGTAGTTTCTTGCTTCGGACTATATCATTCCAGTCTTTGAACGGGACAACCTTACTCATAGCCTGTGCTGGCGGGATATTCCCGCAAGCTTCATTCTGCTTGAAGAAATTGTAATTGACTAACCATCCATCCGTTAGGAGTCTGATACTTGCCATATCCTTGAACTTCTCAAAAACCTTCGTTCTCTGCTCTAAGGTCTTATGGAATCTCTCAATCTCGGCTGTAGATTCACCAGTGTCTAGGAACTTAAAGGGGCCACCTTGAATATGCTTTGTATCCGCTCCGTAAGCATCCTCTACCGCACTGATATAGGATTTGAGCTTATCGGTTATAACTACCTTTGGAGTCTTACCCGCTCGTTCCTCTGCTAGTTTCATTAAAATCTCAGCCTCTCTTGCGCCCCTGCTAAATGAAACGTGAGAAGCCAAAAGATACTTACTCTTGGTATCAATAATATCCCAGAAATAAACTGTCCTATTCTTTAGCTTCATATAGGTTTCATCGGCAACCCAACGATCCCCAACGTCAGGCTTAAAATCCTTTGCCTGTTTGATAGCCTCTTTGGTAAACCGTTTTACCCAGTTCCAATAGTTGCTCTCGCTCATCTCAAGGTCGTAATCCTGTTTGAATTGCTGCTGAATAGCGTCAAGGGACATACCACCATAGTACATCCCCATCGCCGAAGCTATTTGTCTAGCAGGGGTTTTCATCTTCGGGATTCTAATTTCGCTTGTTGAAGGCTTAACCGATACCGGAGCGTGGGGAGTAGTGATAGCGTGAGAACTTGAACCACCACCCGATGAATGGGTAGAACTCCCTGATTTCCCAATGTATGCGATATGTTGTTGAATGACTTTACCGTCAATGTGAACGGTTTTTACTAGGTAGTCGTACCAGTTGCCTGAATGTGGCGGTATTTCTTTTGCTCGAATGAAACTCATGTTTCACCTTTCTTTCCGTTATAATATCTAGTTTCCGATAGCACTATTCATTTTAATCGTGAGTTATACTCCTCAAGTGCTTGTAGTATCCACTGTATAACTGGCTGCTCAGTAGTATTGAACCAATTCAATTGATTTAACTCATCTTGGCTAATAATATTATGTTGGAACAATTCATATCCTAAATCGGTAATTCTTTGGTGATACCTGTTAACAAATAAGTCCTCAGTCATACTTTGGTAATCACTGATAGCTTGAAATGCTATGTCTGGTGATGCCCAATATGATGACGTCACTTTTGGCTCTAAGGCTGTCGTATCAGTGTTAAATGTGGTAATTTCTTGAATTAAGGTTTCAGCAGTCGTTTGTAGTTGCTCTTTATCTGTGTGGATTACTGTACTATTCATAATCAGCAATCCTGATATTATAAAAACAGCAAGTGGCACTCCCCATATTAGAACATGTTTAACAACCGATGCCCTTAGATACTTCTCTATGAATTGCTGTATACTAGATATAGTGATAATCCAGTATACGAATCCACCTGCTACAAGCGCTACTAACCAAGACTTCAGAACTGGCGTAATCCAATCCATGCTAAATAATACTCCTCCAGCAACGAAGGCTATAAACCCCAGCGCCCCTGAATGCAACTCATGAATCGTGATCGTGTTGGAATGTGCCTCCTGACTCATATTGCCTCCCCTCATACGATTGTATAAGGGGATTATAAGTCATTAGGCACTCTCCTGCAAAGAGTGAACTTTGCCTGACGAAAGGAGCGAAATAACAACGGTTCACCCCCACACACGTGGGGAATACATCTTTTACAGCGGCACGGGCATTGGCATTGACGGTTCACCCCCACACACGTGGGGAATACTTCCCTTAGTCCGTGGGGTTCTCCTCATGGTCCGGTTCACCCCCACACACGTGGGGAATACTCGTGGTAGGCTGGTATTTTCACAGCACCTAGCGGTTCACCCCCACACACGTGGGGAATACGTCACGTGCACGAAGTGTCACAAGAGCTTTGACGGTTCACCCCCACACACGTGGGGAATACGAGGGGTTTTGTTCTGCGAATCGTAGTAATTGCGGTTCACCCCCACACACGTGGGGAATACCTGCTATTGGGCTGCTGAATGATGGTGACACACGGTTCACCCCCACACACGTGGGGAATACGACACCATAGGACTGCGTGTAAAGGGTGTTACCGGTTCACCCCCACACACGTGGGGAATACTATTCCTCATAAAAAGACTTCACGGAAAG
>JACWAE010000113.1 GCA_014874385.1 Dehalococcoidia bacterium
CAAAGAACGCTTGTGGCCGTCACAGCCTGGAGCGATGGTAATGACTACGATGATATTATGGCAACCTTACTGACAAAATCGCTGAACAATAAACCCTGACATTTTCCCTTGACAACGACAACACTAGTAAGTAAGGTGCTCCACAAGGACTAGCTTTAGGAAGAGTGATAGCCCCAAAGCATACCTGCACCGAGCCCGGCTGGAAACCGAAAGAGTGCTTGGACCGTGAAGTCCGCAAGCCATGGGTAAGGCGTTACTTCGTATGTCGTATAATCAATTTGCGGTGATTTACCATGGAAGAAAAGGAATCAAGTTTGAATGTCAACGCGCTTGGCAGTCAGCATAAGTCCGTCAACTGACGTAATACTGACTGTGTCTCCTGGTTCGAGTTTGTCGTGTGAGTGGGCACTCCACAACTCGCCTCTAATCTTAACCTGATATTGGGCTTCGTCTTGCGGTCCCAGCTTGGACACTACTTTGGCTTCGGTTCCTATCAAGCTCTGTGCCCCGGACTCTGGACGTCTTCTGAGTGCTCGGAGTATTGCCCAGTACATTAACCCGCTGACGAGCAGAATGACTAGGTAGACGGGTATGGCTAGTCCCAAAGGCATGACCAAGAAAACGGTGAGCCCGAACAAAGGAAAGAGCAATATCAGGTGCCACATTCGCTGCCGCTCCTCAAGTCTCACCCATTATCTTATCATCATTTTCATTGGTGGTCTAAAGGACCACCTCTAGGTATATTTCTATACTTTAGCGCAGACGGGTCTCAGATTTTAATTGCAGAGCTTCTTGATGCCTTTGTCCATCTTCTGGCTTGCTGTCAGTATGAAGTTGTATCACTGAATCTGCACTTGCAGGAAAAGGAACTGCCAATTCTACAGGGCCATCATTTCCCATATCAAACAAGAACCAGGGACTGCGGTGGTGCCGCACTTAGGGCAGAGACTACTTTTTTGCTTCTGAACTTAGAGTTAGAGAGAATGCAGGCAATGATGGCAAGCTGTTAACTCCATCGCAGACGTGGCCGATAATCACCGCATATATTATGAATGTTGCTATGTAAACCAATGGGAACCAACTGAAAAGAATTAAAATGCAAAATGCTAGGAATAAACCGCCAGGAAGTCTGCAAGCTGCAACCACGTGTCGAGATATACAAGTTGGCCCTGGTGTTCCTGGGCTTGTGGCCGGACTGGCTGCTTTCTAGGGATAGATAGTAATCCGTCCATAAATCGTTGTATTAACCCCTACTCCAATGTCATAATAGTGGCTGCGCATTCGTTAGATGAGGAGGAACTCTGTCATGAGAATCCTGGGCATTGTTTGCAGCGCCCGCAAAGGCGGGAATACGGAGATACTGGTCAAGGAAGCGCTTGCCTCAGCGCGAGAAGCAGGGGCCCAGACTGAGCTTGTCTCGGTAATAGATAAGAGCATTGCGCCATGTGACGGGTGTGGCAGTTGTGGCAAGACCGGTGTTTGCCGCATCCAGGACGATATGCAGTCAATATATCAACAGCTCGAAGCGGCAAATGCTGTCATATTCGGCTCCCCGGTGTATTTCGGCAGCGTAAGCGCCCAAGCCAAGGCCATCATGGATCGAACATTCTTATTGCTCATGGACAGGAGGCTAAAAGGGAAAGTAGCTGCGCCAATTTTGGCCGCAAGGCGGGTAGGTGCAGGTCAGACGCGCAACCTGCTGTACGGCTTCTTTATGGCGCATGGTATGTTACCGGTTCGAGGAGCCATAGGCTACGGCCGGGAAAAGGGTGAAGTGAAACAGGGAGTGGGAGGCAGTCCTCACCTGTCGGCTTTGGAAGAGGCAAAAAACGTGGGCACCGACGTTGTCGAGATGGTGCGGCAGTTCTCCAAAACACAAGGTTAGAGGCATGTAGTTCTTATGGCTGTACGACGAAAACTGAGACAAGATTGGATTGCACTAAGCATCGGATTGGTATCTAAATGACCTTACGCTCGCCCCTTGTTATGAGGCACCTACGAGCATAGAATAGAGACCGGACCAAGAGGTACATTGGATTCGTGAGCGGCGGCCAATAGGGTGCGTCCATGCCCAAGATTGAATCTGAACGCAAAGGTCGATCCATCATCGTCACAATCAACCGCCCTGAGGTGCGCAACGCGGTTGACGCTGAGACCGCTGGATTACTTTTCGAGTCGGTCGAGGCATTCCGGCATGATGAAAGCCTCGACGTACTCATCCTCACTGGCGCTGGCGAGGTCTCATTCTGCGCAGGGGCTGACCTGAAGGACATCGCTGGCCTTGCGACTCGCCGAGGCGCTAAGGAGTCGGGCCCGATGGGTATCAGCCACATCACAAACCTCGACAAGCCGACCATAGCAGCAGTGAACGGTTATTGCTTAGCCGGCGGTCTGGAGTTGGCCTGCTGGTGTGACTTTCGTGTCGCTTCCCGCAACGCGCAGTTTGGCGTGCTCAACCGCCGCTGGGGTGTTCCCCTGGTAGACGGGGGCACCCAACGGTTGCCCAAAATCATCGGCCTGGGCAACGCCCTCTATCTGATTGAGACAGGAGTGCTCATCGACGCCAATCACGCGCTCCGCATCGGGCTTGTACAGGAGGTTGTGCCACCGGGGCAGTCACTGGCACGCGCCCTCGACCTCGCCGAGACTATCTCCAGGTACCCTCAGACCAGCCTCCGCAACGACCGCCAGAGCGTTTACCAGGGCATGTCACTACCCCTGCGCGAAGGGCTGAGGCTTGAGCAGCAGCTTCATCAGTCCAGCCTGTCGGATCCCGACATGGCCGAAGCGCTGCGCCAATACGCTGCAGGCCAGCGACCACTGCCGCCCCGACCTGCAAGCCAGCCAGACTGTGACTGAGATTTGTTCTAGGATGGAGACCGCTCCAATGTAGCAGCACTAAAGGGGAGTGTTTTTAGAGCCCTAGAAGGCTTGCCTTGCTCGTTGTCTTTATCTATACTGTGTGGCAATAACGGAAGTCAGGGACTTCTTGACGAGTGTGGTTACCTGGTGAGCACAATCGATAGAGTGAGGTTGGAATCCTAGGCAATATGGCTCTAGACTACTTCATACTGGTATTCATCTCCTCAATAGGTGTATATCAAATAGCGGCAATATATGCCAAGCTTGATGGGCTATGTTTCTTCAGGCACCCTGTGATCCAACATATCTTTGGCATCCTCGCTATTGTCGGGGCCTTCGTATGGTTTTTCACCAGCAAAGACCGTAACATACACACCAGCGTACAGGGGTCGCAACAGCTTGGCATATTCCTCGGCTCAATTATTGCAGCGTATGTATTCACTGCTATCCTGTCGTCCATTATGCAAGCCAAAGTTAGTACACAGGGTGGCATCCCCAGAGAAGGTAAGCAATACGATATGGGAGTGGAAACACTGAAAAAAACAACAGTCTTTGGCGGTATCATGAGCAGCCTGAGGAAGGAAAGGCAGGATAAAGTTTAATGCCACCGCTTGCAGGATGGACGCTATGGATAACGGGGTTCGTGGGGAAATCCCCGGCGCTCGATCATGTGATGCGTCTCCTGGTCAACGACTTCTTCATTCTTTTGGGTATATGTCTCATCATGCTCGGACTGTGGATTGGCCACCGCGACCGTTCTAAGAGGGAGCAACTCCAGAGAACCATTATGAATGCAGCTGTCGCAATAGGTATAGCCGCACTGATTGTAAAAATAATGAACGTGACCATTCCCGATCTTTGGCCGCGCCCCTTCTTGGTCGATGACCCTATCATACGGGAGAGCGCAAGACATGCCGCTCAAACCATTTTCTATTTTCCTACCGATCCCTCCTTCCCCTGCAAACCTACCGCAGTGGCATTTGCGGCTGCCACGGGTGTCTGGTTGGGCAATCGCAAGGCAGGGATTGTGCTCTATTTACTAGCCACGCTCTGGGGACTTGCCAGATTCTACTCAGGGGTACACTTCTTCGTCGATATCCTTGGTGGAGCCGCTATCGGTGTGCTCACCGCCCTTTTTATCACTAAGGTCATTATGCCAAGGATTGAGCCCTTGCCTACGTGGGCTATGAAGCTATGTAGGTTTCTATATATAGCCTAAGCTAGGGAAAAGGAATCGGATCATTCCGAAAAGATGACCTATTGAAGCCTGACTTATTGGGTATCATATAATACTCACGTGGTTGCACAAAATGGCTTTGTGTTAAGTACGTCGTCCAAATAATCCCAGAAGTTCCAAAAGTTGCCATAGTAGCCACATGGGCAGAGGCTCATAATGCTATCAAGGCCGCTTCACCCCCGCCCTGTAGTGCTTCATGCTGTTATAAGGCTTCTAGAACAACCTAAACCCTAGAGTCTCTACACTCAAGCAGTTAACTACACCCCCCTGAAGCACTACATAGAGTGGAATACTGTGAAACGGAGAAGTGAAAAATACCGCACATTGATGGATACACTTAAATATGGGCCATATTTATTCCTCAGGCATATCTGGATACAGTTATTGATCCTCGCCTTAATGTTTAAGGATATTAAACGCCTCACCCGCCGCAAGTTCACCGCCGAAGAAAAGATTCACATTGTATTGGAAGGCTTTCGCCGGGATACCCCTATCCGAGACCTCTGCCACCGGGAAGGCATTCATCCCGGCACTTACTATGCCTGGCTGAAAGACTTCACGGAGGCAGGTAAGGACCGGCTCACCCGCGATACTGTCCGCGATGCTTTTGCCTAGACTTTCATGGATGAGCCGTTTAAAATTACCTCATATGTTTGGGCATTCTTGACCTTAGCTCATTCACCTTATCTGCGAAATAATCATGAAGATTGGCTTGCTAGATGAGTGTAAATCGGAGAGAATTCTCCGATTTAGTCTAATATAAATGAAGCAGCGACTACTTGTAGTATTAAACCTTTCACTTGTTTCCGGCTTTGTGATACTGGGTATCAGCATCATCTCACCCGTTCTGCCTCAATATGCACTTTCATTCTCCATTCCTGTGGCGCTTATCGGCTGGGCGATCTCTGCGTTTGCTTTGGCCCGGATGTTCATGGATGTACCAGCTGGCTTCCTTGCCGATCGTTTTGGCAGGAAAGGAAACATGATAGTCGGGCTAATATTGATAATCCTATCTTCAGTTGCGGCTGGCACAGCTAATAGCTATCACTGGTTAATCTTAGCCCGCATTGTTGAAGGAATAGGCTCCGCCCTCTACATAACCTCGGCCACAACATGGGTGGCTCAAGTATCCGCTGGTGAATCCCGAGGCCGGTACATGTCGCTGTATTCGGGGCTCATATTTGCGGGCACTGCTTTTGGTCCTACTATCGGAGGCTATAGTGCTGCTCAATTCGGTCTTCGTGCCCCCTTTTTCATATATGCCGCATTCGCCTTACTCGGCCTGATGGCCACCATTCCTTTAAAGGAGCAGACTAGCTCATCAACGGTAACACGCTCAGAAATCCGATGGAAAGATGTCCCTAGTGCATTGCTGAACGGTCCGTTCCTTCTTGTAAACTGCTCGGTTTTTGCGCTCTTTTTCCTCAGAGCCGGTGTCCGTTCTACACTTGTTCCGCTCTATTCCTCCCTGAATCTGGGCTTGTCCGAGGACAAAATTGGAATAGTGCTGACGGTGGCGGCTGTTGTTACCTCTCTACTCACTTTCCCTTCAGGGTGGCTCTCAGACAAGGTCGGGAGAAAATTACCTATTATGAGTTGTCTCCTTTTGAGTGGTATTGCTGTGTTGTTAATTCCATTGCAGAATGGCTTAGGCGGCCTCCTCGACATCATGGCTTTCTATGGTTTAGCTACTGGCCTTCAGGGTTCTATTGCAGCCTGGCCTGCCGATATTGCCCCCAAAGAAAAACTGGGCACATTTATGGGGGCCTACCGTGTTATTGGTGACATGGGTATGGTGCTTGGCCCGATAACTGTAACTTATGTAGCTGATTATACAGGGCATTCAACGATAACATTTATACCCTTTTTAATACCGGCTCTTCTGACTTTTGTAGCGGGTATATTGTTGATATGGGCCAGGGACCCAGCTGCAAAAAAACATGCAGCGAAGTCCAAGATTCAGTAAGATGGATCTCTCTCAAGTCTGCACACAAAGCCATTAAGTTCAATCTCCAACAATCCTCGGTTTTGTGCACAAAAACTCACTTTGTGCAGAACATGACCGACTGTGTGCTGTATCCCCTAGGCTGCATTTAATCTTGCCTCTTTATCTTTCAAAAGCTTATAATGAAAGCGTAGCAGTAAATCCTAGCAATCAAGCTGCAGAAAACAGGGCAGGTATGGCAAAAGAGCTACCCCACTGGCAACCAGATTTCCCTCATGCGTACTCCCTGAAACTGAGCCCGAAAAGTGTTGCACGATTTAGCGGTTGTGCAATCCACTGTATCTGGTAGAGCGTAGAAATTCCGAGACAACTGAACCATTGACATCAATAGTGAAAACAGCATAATCTTACTTGAAGCGGATGTTGGGGAAAATGAACAGTCAATCCCTGAGGAGAGACTGAGGAGAGAGGTATAGATATGGGTAACAAGGGAAGAAAAAATGTGAAGAAGCCCAAGAAGCAAGTGTTAGAAAAGAAAACACAGAAGGCAGGACAAAAGAAGACATAAAGGCACTCACCTGGGATTTAAACGATGCTAATAACCAGGCGTGGCAATCGCCTATTTGTTTAGTAAGTCATTTTTGTCCAGATTGTGCGGTGGAGACTCTATCATACTTAACTCCACCAACGCTCCAGCAGAACCAGGTTCGGAAGCTAGGCCTAACTTCAGGCTGTTCCATGATGAATCAAGCTGATTAGGAGGTTATCTATGAATACTATTGATGCGCTCAATTCCAGATACTGCTGTCGAGCCTTCAAACTTGACCCAGTAAGGAAAGAGACAGTGCTGAAGATTATCGAAGCCGCCACGCGAGCCCCTTCGTGGGGCAACACACAGCCTTGGGAAATCTACGTTGCCACCGGTGAGGTGCTGGAACGGTTGCGCCAAGCCTATCTGAAGAATCTCCAAGAAGAAGTGGCGGGCCATCCGGACCTTCCTCGACCACAATCGTGGCCTCTTGCCTTACAAAGGCGTACAGAGGATCTGATGGCCGGACGTTCGCAACTCCTTGGGATTGCCCGCAATGACAGTACTGGGCGAAAGACCATGACGCAGGCCAACTACAAATTCTTCGGTGCTCCGGCCGTCATTTATCTATGCATGGACCGCGGTCTCACTCCATGGTCGGTATTCGATCTCGGGTCGTTGTCTCAGAGCATCATGCTGGCAGCCAAAGACAATGGCCTGGATACGGCAGTGGCGGTTATGTTGGTGGCCTATCCCGATCTGATCCGGGCTCATTTAGAAATCCCTGACGATCTGTCAATCATCATTGGGATAGCGCTCGGTTCCAATGACCCCAACAATCCTGGAAATAGGTTCCGCAGCCCACGCCGCTCACTCTCAGACGTCGTGCACCTCAAGGGTTTCTGATCATACTCCTCTAAGCGAACAATTGTCGGGTTGACAGCGAAATTCACCAGCGTTTCGGCTGTGTCACTGCGGCGCCTGAGGCTATTCTAGTGCCGGGGCTAACTTAATAAGTGGTATCGTTGTGGGGGCAGGCCAGAAAAAAAGTCAAAGGCGCTATCAAACAGAGAAGGGGCAGCAATGGAGATGATAAGGTTAGGCAGGACTAACATGATGGTATCCAAGCTGGGCTTCGGGGGCATCCCTATCCAGAGACTCTCGGAAGATGAAGCTTTAGGTGTCGTCAAGAAATGCCTGGAACTGGGCATAACTTATTTCGATACTGCTAACGCTTACACGACCAGCGAGGAGCGCATCGGCAAGGCAATTTCAAGGCAGCGAAAGCGACTGGTCATCGCTACGAAGTCCCTTGCCCGAGCTCGCGGCGAGATTGAAGAGCATCTCAAACTAAGCCTGCAGCGGCTCAGGGTTGACTACCTAGACCTGTACCAGTTCCACGGTGTCAGCGACTTTCAGTCCCTAGACCTGGTCCTCGACCCCAATGGGCCAATGGCAGTGGTAGAAGAAGCCAAAAGAGCCGGAGTGGTCAAACACATCGGTATTACTTCACACCAGATAGATGTCGCCAAGGAGGCGGTGAAATCTAACCGCTTCGAGACCATAATGTTCCCTTTTAACTTCATCACCTCCGAAGCCGCTGATGAGCTTCTGCCGCTAACGAGAGAACATGATGTTGGGTTCATAGCCATGAAGCCCCTGGCGGGAGGTATGGTGGATAACGCTACCATAGCATTCAAATACCTCTTTCAGTTCCCGGACGTGCTTCCTATCCCTGGCATAGAGAAAATATCTGAGATAGAGGAAATCGTCAAAGTGCTGGAAGGGCCGTGGCAGATGACTGAGGCAGAGCAACAGGACATGAAGCGGCTCAAGGAGGAACTCGGGACTAGATTCTGTCACCGATGCGACTACTGCCAGCCCTGCCCCCAGGGAATCCCGATATCAACGGCGATGTCTGTCAAGAGCTCCTTCAAGCGCCTGCCTCCGGGCCGATCTATCCAGATGGTTGCCCCAGGAATGGAAAAGGCAGCCACCTGCACTGAATGTGGAGAATGTGAGACACGGTGTCCCTATCGTCTCCCTATTAGAGAAACGCTAGCAGAGCTGGTAAAATGGTATCTAGAGGAGAAGGAGAAATTCCATACCGACGATCTTCAAAATAGGATGGCACATTAACGTAATTTTCGCCGCTGAAGCCTAGGCACATAAATAGGCAGAAAGTTTAACCTGGCAATTTTTATCGGGTTCTAGACAAGAAAGTGCGCATTTGCCCACCACTGAATTTATAATAAAAGCAAACCCAATATTTATTGGAGGAAAATCTTTTGACAATCGATTCAGAACCATTCGAAGTGAACCGCTGGCACTCTCCGGAATATGTTGAGTCCTGGATAGTCAGCCAATCAAGGGAAACCGAACGGCGGTTCCTCCGGAAGAAGCTAATCTCACTGCTTCCTTTCGAGCCCGATGCCTCTATTCGAGTACTGGATATCGGGGCAGGGGCTGGTGGCCTCGTTTTGGAAGTCTTGGGTGTTTATCCGAAAGCACAGATAACTTGCCAGGATTTTTCCGAGACCATGCTTACCCATGCCCGGCAGCAACTGCTGCAATTCTCAGACCGGGTAACCTTTGTCAAGAGTGATCTTCGGGATTCTGAATGGACTAAGGTTGTTGAAGGGAAGTTTGATGCCGTAATTTCTTCTTTCGTTTTCCACACCGTACCTAACCGCATCCCAGAGATTGATAGTGAGGTCTTTCACTTGGTTGAGTTGGGGGGTTGTTTCCTGAATTGTGACCTTGTCGCTCCAGCTCCATCCCAGGATGAACTCAACTGGGTCATGAGCCTGCTCATATTCGAGGATGCTCAGTAATTGCCTCTCTTTGCTTTTCGTCAATCCTTATGTTTGTCACCTCTCCCTCCTCTTGGTGATTTGAGACAGAATCCCTGCTCCGCACCTCTCGTTATCATTATGCCAAATAGGGCAAAAATTTGCTAACATTTTGCTAATCCACTAAATGACACAGACAGCACGATATGGTATAATACGTTCGGAAGAGGCGCATGGGGTTTTGGAACAAAAGTACTAAAGCGAACGTAAAATAACCAATTGGCATGTTCATGGCTTAATCCCCTATGCGCTACCAATTCAAGGAAGGTGGTATATGGGTGACATACTGGATGAGGCTGCTGCTGTAGTGCAATGCAAGGAGTGCCCCTGGTATAAGTCCTGCGTGATGCCTATGAGGTTCACCATAGATGATATTAAGAGGCAGTTGCCCAACTCATCGCTCATGGCTGAGGATGCTACCATGTCCCGGTACTTCGCAGAGCTTGCCTCGGCGACACAGAACTTTCTCCTCGAGAGCTGCCCCGTTTTCATCGAGCGGCTCAGAGCCAGCCCCAAGCTTGCGGAGCGCATCAAGAAGATGATGCAGAGCTGGGGGACGGAGGACGAATCCGGCTCCTAGGCTCAAGCTATCATACCCCTGATTGTGCTGCCCCTTCTTTAATGCAAACGCGAGTATGCCCGACAATCGTCTCCCTGGTATGATATAATTTGTCACGGCGTCTCCAATGATGAGATACTCATGATAAAACTGCAAGACGTCTGGCGGCTTTACCACATGGGAGAAGAGACAATCAACGCCCTGGCTGGCATCAATCTGGAGATCAGCCAGGGTGAATTCGTATCTATTGTCGGACCTTCAGGATCGGGCAAGAGCACACTGCTCAACATTATCGGCGGACTGGACTCCCCTACAAAGGGAGACATCATTGTCGATGGGGAAGACCTGAGCAAGGCCAGTGACAGCGAGCTCTCTTCTTATCGAAATAAGAAGGTGGGCTTCGTTTTTCAGACTTTCAATTTACAACCCACCTACAATGCGCTGGAAAATGTTGCCCTTCCTTTGGTCTTTGCCCGAGTACCTTTAGGGAAGCGCAACCAGATGGCAAAGGAAGCCCTGGAGACAGTGGGGCTCGGCGACCGTGTGCGTCATAAGCCAAGCGAGCTTTCAGGGGGAGAAAGGCAGCGAGTTGGTATAGCCCGGGCCCTGGTAAATAATCCCAAGATACTGCTCGCCGACGAGCCCACGGGAAACCTCGACAGCAAGGCTAGAGAGCGAATCATGGAGCTTTTGACTGAATTGAACAAGGAACGTGGTTTAACCCTGCTGCTGGTGACCCACGACCTGGAGAGCGCAAGTAGTGCCGACCGTATGCTTCATATGCGCGACGGGGAAATAACCGAATCGGTTGATAGAAAGTAGCATTTTGAGCTTCCCAGACCTTTTGCGCACCGCATTCTCCAACCTGAGACGCAGAAAGCTGCGCAGTTCTCTGACCATTCTGGCTGTAGTCATCGGGGCCGGCCTGGTATCTCTGCTGGTCTCACTGGGTATCGGCGTGCAGGGATTCCTCACAGACCAGGTCCGGTCGGTGTTGCCTTCGGATGTGGTCATGGTGGCCTCGAACCCAGACGTATTCCAGATTGGGCTCGGTGGCCTGGGCATTGCAGGCAAGCCCCAGCAAATATCCGGTAACCAGACCGGCAGCTCTACCTTAGAGCCATTAAGTCTCCAGGAAATTCAAGAAGTGCAAGGGCTTAACCATGTGAAACAAGTCGACCCTTTCATAATACTCCAGGCGGATTCGGTGAGGTTGCAGGGCTCACAGTCAAGATTCCGTACCGAGGTTAGACCTCAGCCAAACTACCAGGTGCAACTGGTTCCCCTCGTCGCCGGGAAGTATATTACCGACCAGACGCACGGTGAATGTATCATCGCCAACCAGTATCTTGATGTTTTCGGTTTCAACGATCCCGATGAGGCCCTGGGTAAAGAAGTCATAATACAGGTCACGCAGGCCGCCAGCCTGATCGGGCTGCCCGCAGAGACCAAGGAATATAGCTTTACCATTGCGGGGGTGACTGAGAAGACCCTGAGCTCGACCGAGATCATAGTCTCCTTGACAGATGGTGAAGACATGTCCCGGTTTTGGGCCAATACCCCAGACCTGTATACCGACAAAATACCTGCAGCCATTTTGCAGGTAAGGGTCGACGGCAGCCAGTATGCTGACCAGGTAGCCAGCGAAGTCAAAAGCCTGGGGCTGGGCGAAATTACATCGACAGATGTACTTGGTATCATAGGTACCATCTTCGGCATCGTCCAGGCTATACTCAGCGCCTTCGGGCTTATAGCGCTCGGTGTAGCCTCGTTGAGCATCGTCAACACTCTCATCATGTCAGTATATGAGCGCACCAGGGAGATTGGTGTAATGAAAGCTGTAGGTGCGTCAAAGGGCACCATACGCATTCTGTTTACTGCGGAAGGGGCCGCCATTGGCTTCCTCGGGGGAGCTATCGGCGTGGCTATTGCCTATGTGCTCGGATTTATCATCGACCGCGTCTCCCGCGCCACGTTCCTCAAAGACTTCCAGACTTTCAACATTTCCGTGTTCCCCTGGTGGCTCATTGTAGGCGTCATCGCCTTGACCACAATCATCGCCGTTTTAGCCGCGCTTTACCCGGCCCACCGCGCTGCCGGCCTCGACCCCATCGAATCGTTGAGATATGAATAGAGCTAGGAGGATCAGTTGAGCCAGCTAGGAGGAAATCAAACCGCAATGGTACTGGAACCCATCGCCATGGTCAAAAACGATATTAAGGAGGTGGGAAGGCGTGATTGGGATAAAGTAATATCCCAGCTTGTATTCAGGCCGGACTTCGAAGACGCCCTGGAAGGCCTGAAGGAATTCTCGCATATCATAGTACTTTTTATGTTTCATCTCAGCCCCTCAGGCGAAAGCGCTGCCCACAAGATCCACCCGCAAATGAGGCCGGACCTGCCATTGGTCGGGGTGTTTGCCACACGCAGCCCGGTTAGGCCCAACCCACTGGGGATGGCAGTGGTGGAACTCAGAGGACATATAAAAAACGTCCTCATAGTTACCGGCCTAGATGCCTTAGATGGTACACCGATAGTGGATGTAAAACCCTATCTCCCCGGCGACTGTATTGCCAAAATCAAGGTGCCTGATTGGATACACAAATTACGTCAGTCTGACTGAAAGTAGCAATCGGATGTCAGCATAGCTATGGCCAGACTTAAACCACACAAAGAAGCTGTAAGCACTGCACGTGATGCCCACTATTTAAATCAGCGGCTAACCGAAATCTATCGCCTGCTTTTCGCTCGCTACGGCCCTCAGCACTGGTGGCCGGCGGATACCCCTTTCGAGGTTATCGTGGGGGCTATCCTCACACAATCCGCAGCCTGGGGAAATGTAGAGAGGGCTATCTCAAATCTCAAACAGGCGCGAGTGATGACCCCTGCTTCTCTCCGCAAGCTTCCCCTGGGCAAACTGGCGAAGCTTGTCTATCCCTCCGGTTACTACAATGCCAAGGCGCTGAAGCTCAAGTCCTTTGTGGAACACCTGGAAAAGGCCCACCAGGATTCCCTGGAAAAGTTATTCTCGCTCGATATCCTTCAACTCCGCGGCGAACTCCTCAATATTCATGGCATCGGTCCTGAAACAGCAGACTCGATAATACTCTATGCTGCCCGCAAGCCCATATTTGTCATCGATGCCTATACTCGCCGTATTATCGCTAGACTCGGTCTTAATCCATCGCAAGACAACTACTCCGCCTTCCAGACACTATTCATGGCAAACCTGCCCGCAGACGAAAAGCTATTCAATGAATACCACGCCCTGCTCGTCCGCCACGGCAAAGAAGTCTGCAAGAAAGTCCCCCTATGCGACCGCTGCTGCTTGAATCAGCTTTGCCTTTACTACTCCACGAAATAACGTCATAGTTCTTAAGGAAGATATGAGACAAGATTACACTTGTATTTTAACCGAATTTGTTGTATACTTATAAGAAATTGAATAGGGGACCGCTAGGGGTGCTCATAGGCTGAGAATCCCGATTGATTCGGGATAACCCTTAGAACCTGATCTCGATAATTCGAGCGGAGGAAAACGCGGTTTTGAGACCAAGAACTACCGCAGATTCAGGTTCTTGGTTTTTTGTTTTCAAGGGGGTAAGAGTGACTCAGTTAGAATTGGCGCGAAAAGGGAATGTATCAGCGGCGATGAAGGCTGTTGCCGATAAAGAAGGCCTTGACCCGGAGTTTGTAAGCCAGGGTGTGGCTGAGGGCTTAATCGTAATACCCGCCAATATCAACCACCGTGGAGTTGAGCCCTGTGGCATAGGGAAAGGGCTGCGCACCAAGGTCAATGCCAATATCGGCACTTCCTCTGACTATGCCGATGTGAATGTCGAGCTTGAGAAGCTGCGAGCTGCCGTAGATGCTCAGACAGACACAGTCATGGACCTGAGCACAGGCGGCGATATTACCGCTATTCGCCGCGCCATTTTAGCCGCAACCTCGCTGCCATTGGGCACTGTGCCCATCTATCAAGCCGGTATCGAAGCCATCAATAGATATGGCTCAATTGTGGCTATGCCTGTCGACCACCTCTTCGCCGCTATTCAGGAGCAAGCAGAAGACGGTGTCGATTTCATGACCGTGCATTGCGGGATAACCCTGAAAGCGATAGACCGTCTGCGGAAGGCCAAGAGGGTGACCGATGTCGTCTCTCGCGGAGGCGCTTTCACCATCGGCTGGATGCTGCATAACGGCAAGGAGAACCCCCTCTATGAACACTTCGACCGCCTGCTCGAGATTGCGCGTAAGTATGACATCACGCTCAGCCTGGGTGACGGACTTCGTCCGGGGAGCCTGGCCGATGCCTCAGACCGTGCCCAGATAGAGGAATTGCTCACCATTGGAGAATTGGTGGAGCACAGCCGTGCCGCCGGAGTGCAGGTAATGGTGGAAGGGCCAGGGCACATGCCGCTTGACCAGATCGCAGCCAACGTCCAAATGGAGAAGCTGGTTTGTAAGGGAGCGCCCTTCTATGTGCTGGGCCCACTGGTAACAGACGTTGCCGCTGGCTACGACCATATCACCGCTGCCATCGGTGGTACCGTTGCCGCCGCAGCAGGTGCAGACTATCTTTGCTATGTCACTCCTTCAGAGCACCTCTCACTCCCCGACCCTGATGATGTGAGAGAAGGTGTTATCGGCGCCCGCATCGCCGCCCACGCCGGAGACATCATAAAAGGCGTAAAAGGCGCTATGGATTGGGACAGAAAGATGTCAGTAGCCCGCAAGAACCTCAACTGGGAAGAGCAGGTAAAACTTTCCATAGACCCGCCCAGAGCCAGGAAGGCTCGTGGCCAGCATGGCACCACTGGCGCTGGCTGCAGCATGTGCGGCCAATACTGCGCCATGGATTTAGTAGCCAAATACCTCGGTACCACCTCAGTGCGTTGCTAGAAATATTACCCTCGGAAAGAGTTTTGTGGTTTAATATGGAGGATACCTGTGAAAATAGACGAGATAACCATATCTAAAGCAATAATCGAAAGCTTCACCAAGGAATTTCTGGGGGCGCTGGACGTAGATGTGGCTATAGCGGGAGCCGGACCATCAGGTATGGCGGCTGCCTATTATCTGGCCAAACAAGGGGTAAAAACAGTCATATTCGAGAAGAATTTGAGGGTGGGTGGGGGCATGCCGGGCGGGGGCATGATGTTCAACCGCATAGTGGTGCAAAAAGAAGGAAAAGACATATTAGACGAGTTCGATGTTAGAACAGCCGTGTACCAAAAAGGCTATTATGTAGCGGATTCCCTGGAGACTATCTCAACTCTCTGTTCAAAATCGATAAAGGCGGGTGCAAAGATATTCAACCTGATCAACGTCGAAGACGTGATGATTGACGATGCTAACAGGATAAATGGTCTGGTGCTGAACTGGACTGCCACCTCAATGGCAAAGCTGCATGTTGACCCTTTGTCCATAAGGTCAAAGGTAGTGATTGATGCTACAGGTCATGATAGTGAGATTTGCCGTATAGTAGTAAGGAAAATCGGGGCAAAGCTGAAAACGAAGACAGGTGAAGTCATCGGGGAGAAATCGATGTGTGCCGATGCCGGGGAGAAGGCATTAGTGAAGAACACCCGGGAGGTTTACCCCGGCTTGCTAGTCACTGGAATGGCAGCCAATGCCGTTTTCGGCTCTCCCAGAATGGGCGCGATATTCGGCGGCATGCTATTATCAGGTAAGAAAGCCGCCGAAGTTAGCCTAGGGATAATAAAGAAAGGCAAGCTAACCTAAGGCCACCAGAGTTCATAAAAATCTGCTAGTGTATCATTTTAGACTACGGGCCAGTTTGCCCAAATCACCAATTTAGTCTTGCTGCCGCATATAGAGCACTCATCTTTCTCACGTTTGAAACAAGGTATTGTAGCCAATGTCAGCGTAATTGTCGCGACTTGATGGCGATTTATTACTAAGCGGTCTGCTAGACAGTCATCGCAGAATTTTATACCTTTGTTCTTCGCTAGAAAATCAGTTACTTTGGCTGGCTTAGTCATTTCTGCCTCCTATTAGCCTTCCTTATTGATCGTATGATTATAGACTAAGCGCTAAGACAAGAAAACAAATGATGTTTAAGGTTGCTCTGCCAAAAATCCAAATAACTTGACAATCTGAGGCTTTAGTAATACTGTAGTATGAACAAAGTATGAAGAGGTAGTGCGATGCCTAAGGTTGCTAAAATCGCTATTAGCCTGCCAGAAGATGTTCTGACTGCAATTGAAAAGGAACGAGAGGACAGCGGAGAGAGCCGAAGCCAGTTCTTCCGTCGTGCGGCAGAGATGATGTTGCGCCGCCGCCGTGAACAGGAGCTAAATAGGCAATATATCCGCGCCTATAAAAAAATCCCCGAGACCAAAGAGGAGGTCGAGGCTGCATGGCAGGCCTCCAGCGCAATCCTGACCGAGGAACCCTGGGAATGAGGCGCGGTGAGATATGGTGGGCAGAGCTAAAACCACCAGCCGGCCGCCGTCCTGTATTGCTCCTATCACGAGACGAAGCTTACGCTGTCCGCGCCCTCGTTATCGTGGCAGCGGTCACTACCCGTGTCCGTCACACCACTGCTGAAGTACCTTTGACTACCGAAGATGGCATGCCCCGCGCCTGTGTCGCCAACCTAGATACCATTACCACAATTCCTAAAGATCGTCTCCGCCATCGCATAACCAGCCTTAACCCTCAAAAGCTCAAGGAAGTTGAAGCAGCTATCCACTTCGCCTTAGGTTTAGAATAGATGAAAGCTGAGATAATCTCCACCGGCACCGAGCTACTTCTGGGGCAGATAACCGACACTAATTCGCCCTATCTTGCGGCCGAGCTGCCGCTGCTGGGCATCGACCTCTACTGGATAACCCATGTAGGAGATAACCAGCCCCGCATAGTGGAGGCCTTGAAACGAGCCTGGGAACGCTCCGACATCATCATAACCACCGGAGGACTGGGACCTACAGAAGGTGACATCACCCGTGAGGCCATCGCTGAACTAATGGGAGAGCCGCTAAAAATAGACCGTGAAATTCTAGAGGGACTCAGGAGCATGTTCAGCAAGCGGGGCGTCGAGATGCCTCAGCGCAATATCAAGCAGGCGCACATCATCCCCTCAGCTCGCGCCATTCCCAACGCGGTAGGTACAGCCCCGGGGTGGTGGGTAGAGCATGAAGGCAAAATAATACTGGCGCTTCCCGGCCCACCCTGGGAGATGCAGCGCATGTGGTTGAATGAGATAAAACCCAGACTTGAGCCGAAGTTAAGCGGCGAGGTGATTATCTCGCGCATCATCAAGACCGCAGGTATACCCGAAGCCAAGCTGGACGAGATGGTGAGCCCCCTCCTCTCCTCAACCAACCCCACTCTGGCACTCTACGCCAAGATGGATGGCATCCAGCTTCGCTTAACCGCCAAGGCACGCAAGCGGGCCAAAGCAGAAGAGCTGATTGCCCAGGCCGAATCCAGGCTGAAAGCCATCCTGGGCCAGGCTATCTGGGGGTTCGATGAAGATGCCCTGGAGGTCTTAACAGGCAACATGCTCAGGGAACGGAAGCTGAGCCTGGCGACTATGGAGTCCTGCACCGGCGGGCTGCTGGCAAGCACTATAACCGATGTCCCGGGTAGCTCAGACTACTTCAAGGGAGGGCTTGTGGCCTACTCAGCCCGGGCCAAGGCTGCCTTTGGAGTAGATGCCAAACTGCTGGCCCAAAAAGGGACTGTAGACCCTGAGGTGGCTGCAGCCATGGCTAAAGCAGCGCGTCTCAGGCTGGAGGCTGACATCGGCATCGGCGTCACCGGAGTAGCCGGTCCTGCTGAGATCGAAGGTAAGCCTGTGGGCACCGTTTATATAGCTATTGATGGAGGGGATAGTAAGAAAAGTTCGTTCTCTGCCCTTTACCCACCCCGCCGCCCCTTAGTCAAGCGCCAGGCTGTAGTATCTGCTTTGTTTAAGCTGCGACAGCTTTTGCTAAGCTGGTAATTGGGCAAACCGCCTCAAACAAAAACCAGGTCTAGAAGCTGCTTCAGTATCCTGGCGGTGATTCCAGTGATTTTGTGATTGCCATAGACAAAATGTCCCCAGTCATAACTTCGCCCTGTCTCATCCTGGGTTTCAGGATTATAGGATGATGGCTTGAGAAGCGTTGACACCGGTGCCTCGATCAGCTCCTCGACTTCTCTCCCACTCACCCTGAACTCATAGGGGTAAGGTATAGCACCCACAAAAGGCGTGATTATAAACATACTGGTGTAAGTCGCCTGGTCATCCAAACTGCCCAGCAGCTCCACATCATCGGGGCGAACTCCGATCTCTTCAAAAGCTTCCCTGAGAGCAGTGGCCGCGAGGTCACCGTCAGCCTTATCGTAAGCCCCGCCGGGGAAGGATATCTGCCCCTTATGATGCATCAAATTCTGCGTCCTCTTGGTAAGGACGATATAATACTCTCCATCCTTCTCATAGATGGGAACAAGCACTGCAGATGGCCTCAAGCCTTCCCTGGTGACAACCTCCCTTTGCCTTGAGGCCAGGGTCTGCTTAATCTTCTGTCTCCAGGCTTTCTCTTTAATCAACATGAGCGCCAGACCGGCTATTTTTTTGAGAGCGAAGCTGCTGCCAGAGCCCTTCGACTCTCCTCTTGAGAGTATTTACGTCTGAATCGTTCTCTATCACCACATCGGCTTTCTTTGCCCTCTGTGCTACAGGGGTCTGGGACTTGATGCGGGCCTTCGCCTGCTGCTCCTTAAATCCCTTCTGGCTGACAAGGCGATTGACTACATCAGCCTCGGGCGTTATGGTAACCCACACCTGGTCCACAAGGTCAGTCCACTTGGCCTCGATGAGTAATGTGGCCTCCAGAACCACTACTTCGACGCCCTTACGGCGCAAGGCTTCGATTTTTTGCCTCACAATCTCATGCATCAGCGGATGCATAATACGGTTAAGCCTCTTCAGCGCTTTGGGGTCATCGAACACAAGCTGAGCCAGCTTGCTGCGGTCTATCTCCTCTTTACGACCCAGGATGACTTTGCCGAAGGCAGCCACTACCTTCCGGGATGCCTCTGTGTGAGGGCGGAAGGCTTCGTGTCCCACCTTATCGGCATCGATCACTACCGCTCCCAGTTCCGAGAGCATTCGCGCCACAGTGCTCTTGCCGCTGGCGATTCCGCCGGTAAGGCCGATGACTATCATATTTATAACCTTAAGAAGAGCCCAAGCCTGCAGGCTTGGGCTCTTCTTGAAGCTTCCTTCCTATGCCTTTTTAGCCATACAAAACAGCTTACTATCCCTCAGAAAACATACAAGTGAGGTCTCCGTCGAACTCCTTCAGGAAATTGTGCATATCCAACACATCATCCACACCTACCGTAACACTCTGAGAGAACCTTTCGTACTCAGCTTCTGTAAGGTCAGTAATGACTTCAGCGATCTTCCCTTCTTTGACCACAATAGCTATTAAGCCCTGAGTCTGGCAAAAATTACAGGAAGCGCTGAAAAGCCATAGATTATCTTCGTGGCCAAGTACCTCAATGCCTGCTACTTCGTAATTATGGCCGCAAGACTCACATTTAATCATGGCAAACAATCGCTTCAGGAATGCGTCGCGCATCGCCTGTATCTCCCCAATAATTGTTAAAGCAACTTATTGAACTAAGGCCCCGGCTTGTTGCCCTTGTCGAAGTCCGAAAGGTCGAGGCTCTCTATGAATTCGCGGAATGCAGACATCCTCTCTATCTCTTCGGGAGGGATTTCCTGCACCGGGGCTGGCTTGCCCGTCTCCGGGTCAATAATGATCCCAGCCTTGTTAAGTACAGCCTCATCAGCAAAGATAGGCGCCTTCACCCGAACTGCCAAGGCGATGGCATCGCTGGGTCGAGAATCGACCTCTATATTCCTACCATTGACTGCAAGTATGATCTTGGCAAAAAAGGTATCGTTTTTAAGGTCACAAACAATAATCGAGTTAACGCTGGCACCGAGAGCGTTGATAACAGAGCTCAAGAGGTCATGAGTCAGGGGCCGAGGCACTGTCACTTCCTGGAGTTTGATAGCTATAGCATCCGCTTCGGCGGGCCCGATCCAGATAGGGAGATAGCGTTCCGCCCCTTTTTCCTTCAGAATCACCACTCGCTGATAGTTGAGCATGCTTACGCGGATGCTCTCGATTGTCATCTCAACCATTTGAAACCCCCTAGAATAAAATCATTGTAAACCTGTATAACACTACTGTCAATGCAGCTTCAGGTTGACAATAGCAACCCTTTGGGCTATATTTTTAGCTTGTCGGGAACGGGCGGTTAGCTCAGCGGTTAGAGCGCTGCGTTGACATCGCAGAGGTCACTGGTTCAAATCCAGTATCGCCCACCATAACGTACGGTAGACAGAACTCCCGCTTCCTCGGCCGGGAGACACTCTGCCGGCAATGGAGGCGTGTAGGTAAGCAAGACCTCGTTGCCGGTCACTTTTACCTCCCTGACGAAGCTCCTTACGAAAGCCCTTCTCTCCGCAAGTGAGCTGCGGTTTAACAGGCTGTGCATATCAGCGACATATGATTTCACTAACTCGGGATCGGCGAGCTGGGCCCTTCTTTCAGCCAGCATTAGTTCAATCTCGGCACGCCTTCGCTGGAGGCTTTCCTGCTGTCCAAGTAGCTCCTTTATCCTCGGTGCGAGGTCACCAAAGCTGATTGGACCTGTCTCTATGGCATCATAGAGCCGCCCGAGCCGCCGGTTGATGATGGCAAGCTCCTCTGAAACTATGTCGCTCTCGCTTTGGTAGGACCGCGCGGCACTATCCATCTCCTCGTTGACCATCTCAACGAGCCGTCTAAGGTTCTCCGGGGTGAGAATGCGCTCTTTCACCTTGTCAACGATGAGCTTCTCAAACTTCACGCTGTTAAGATATCTCGCCTGGCACGACCCGGCTCCCTTCTTATTCAGGGTGCCGCACACATAGTAGCTGAACCGCCCTCCTTTGGCATCCTGTCCGACCAGCGCTTTGCCACAGTAGCCACACCGGGCGAGGCCACTCAGCAGAAAACGGCTGGCTATCCTCTTGGGATGGATGCGGGCGGGGGCACGCTCCTTCATCTCCATCCGCACCCTGTCAAAAATCTGCCGGTCGATGATCGGGCGAACAGCATTCTCAACCCTCACCGGCTCAAAGCCGCGCTTTGAGTTCCTTCCCCAGATGAACACTCCCGTGTAGAGTTCGTTGGTCAGTATCTCGTAGAGCCCTGTCTTGCTCCAGCCCTTGCCTCTGGGTGCTGTGATGCCTTTTGCGTTCAAATTCTTGGCAATCTGGGCAAGTCCTTTGCCATCGAGTATGGCCTGGGTTAGATCACATTAAGCCAGAATGTTCAGCTCAGGTAACAACATACTTGTTTATGACTTCTGAAGCCAATAAAGGCATTTTGCTCCGCCTTTGTCATACCTTTTCAACAGGCGGCTGATTTCACTCTTTAGCAAGATTTCTACGTTGATAGCATTTTCTCGATTTTTGCACGGAATGTGTTTAGACTATCAGCCTTGTTGACTATAATAACGATAACCTTCCGAGTAATACTTGCTTGGGTATTGGAAAGGAGGAATCCAATGAATAATGCATATGGATAATCAGGATATTGGCTCAGCGTATTCTTTATCTGATCAAACGCTGAATTAAAATAATTTACATTCCTAGAACTTTTTACTTCTACTGGAATCTTCGATTCATTTGAAAGTATTATTTCCCAGTCGTCCACCCTTCTCCCAGACTTCTGGGAGGGCATCAGAAGTTTAACATCTCGTACCTTGTATCCCAGCACGGCCATATTACTCAGAATAATCCTTGCTGCGTGCTGATAGATTTCTCCTGTAAGCAAAGAGTAACTTTTGCTTGCTGGCGTATTAGCACCATATCCAACCCCTCTCATTTTTCCGCTAGAAAGTTCCCTGATCTTACTCCTCAAAATAGGGATTGTCGTGATTCCTTCAACATTATCATCGTAATAAACAGGGTACTCATCTTCTATCTTCACATCAGAGCGTTCCGCTTCAGTATGGGAAGCATGCTCAATCATCTCCTTCAAATCGTCAGCCAAATTCTCATATTTATCGATGGTCGGAATCACATCAACAAGTATTTTAGCAAATCCTCGGAGTAACTTGACCTCACTTTCAGATAACCCTTTGTATTTGTGAATAAGGTAGCCGAGGTAAGCATTGATAACGTCCTCTCGGATGGACTTTGCATCCAAATCGCCTTTCTCAAATGACCAATTAATTCTGCTGCGCTTAGCCATGTCTCTCCCCGGTATCCCCATTGGCGCAGCCAAAACTCACCGTCTCTGCCAGCATTCCTTCATATCTTATTCTCGTTCGGCTAGGCATCTACACCTCCTGTTATAATACTTCCAGTATCGGATCCGGGATTGTCTGCTTTAACTCAGTGCTGCACTGTTCTTGCATCCAACTGGGGCTAATAGTACGCTGGTGGCCTTCAACCGTCAATTGTTTCCGAACCAACGATTGTACGATCTGACGCTTTGTTACGCTGACTACCTTCTCCGATAAACCTGCTGCTCGAAAAAGGGGATGCCTGCAGCTAAACGTGTATTTACGGGGGTGTCGTTGTTATACGATTACGTCAGTAGCTAACTGTTAAGGGATAATGTCAGTCATGAGAGGACTGACATTGACACAGCAAGAGCAAGGGAGACTACAGACATTGAACCTGGTATTGGAGGGACGGATGGGGG
>JACWAE010000114.1 GCA_014874385.1 Dehalococcoidia bacterium
CCTATTTCTCCCAGCTTGCCAGCCTTAAATGCCTTTAACCAGTAATTTATCGTCGAGGGCGCCAAAGACAACCTGCGGGCTGCCTCCGGTAACGATAGCTTCTCCTCGGTTACCAGTTTCACCGCTTCTTGGCGGAATTCCCTGGTGTACCTTCCTTGTGGAATCCCTTTCATGCCGACACCTCCGTCTGTCTATTCTACCTGACTTTGGTGTCCATTTTTTCCATCCTACTTCAGTCAGAATCGGTAATAAAGACTATGGGATTGCTTGAGGCAAATTGCCCTCCAGAAGATGCAGATGCTCTCCGAGAATTTGCACATTTCTTTGAGAAATTCAAAAGAGCAGGGAAACCTACCGCTGTCAAGAGGAATACTGCCATTCGTAAACGATGAGAAAGCACTCTTAGCCCTTTGACTTCTGTTGCCTCACACTATCCCCCATGTTCGCCACCTCATCGTAGTCGAGCCCCATCCCGGCCAGCCATTTCTTATAATAATCTCTGACTTCGTCCCAGGGGAAATCATCGTAGGGCCCGTGGTACTCGATATGCTCGATGTGGGGCTCACCCTTTATGTTGTGAGTCGAGTCCCTGGCATCGTGCTCTCCGTCAAACTCCACAGGTACGAACCCTTTGCGCTGGCAGGTCCCTTTATCATAAGCAGGGCTGACATGAACCCACTTCCCGTTGACATACAGCTCGGCAAAGCCATGGAAAGGGAACTTGTTTACCCCTCCAATCATCTTCTTGAAATTCTCCGATAATTGGTGGTCATACACATCTACGAAACCCAACCGCGCAGGCACGCCCACAGCCCTCGACAGCGCTATAAGCAGAATCGCTTTTTGCTGGCAGAACCCGTTGCGCTCTTTGAGGGTCATGCTCGCCTTGTAGCGGTTGATGTCGTAAAGCGGCGCATAGGCGTTGTGCTTTATCTCGTCCCTGACGAAATAGTAGAGTGCTACAGCCTTCTCTTTATCTGTTTTCAGACCCCTGGTCAGGGACTGAGCTTTCGCCTTCACCGACCTATTATCGCAGTCAATGACCTCTGTGCACTTCAGATATTTTTCCATAGTGGGCATGCAAATACTCCCTTATTAGCTATAGGTCTGCTTAGCTCCAACGCCAGACCAAATGACCGTCTTTCACATCATATTTGAGCAGACTATCCTCAATCCACTTAGTGCCCCCCATCCTGGAGCCCACGCAGAAGATGCAGCTAAAAGGGCAGCCCCTGCTGGTGACGACGGTGCACGAGGTATCGAGATATAGGGAGGGTTTATCAGCAGCGTTTTCATACTCATTGTCGGTAGTGATAGCCTGCGACCTCTTAATATCAACTGGTTTGGCTGCGTTAAAACCACTCTCCCGGGCTGTCAGGTCTGAACTTTGGGGGATCGGGGTCAAGATTATGTAATGTGGGTTAAAAAGTGCTATAATAAATTGCGGGGATTGCCCCCAGCCAACCCCGCTCGCTGGGTGGGTCCTCTCTCCTTCCTACCCTGAAGCGAGCGGGGGCTAGTTACTATCCGAGTCGCCCCCGATTCTATCAGGTCTCAACAACAATAGCAATATGACCGGGCCGGCAACTTTCCACAAGTGCGAAAATACCCGAAATCTTGGCTTCACTGATTCATCCTCAATCACTGGCGCATCTTCGGCGCCCGCAGCGCTATCCGCAGCACACTGCGTATCAGGTCTATGCGCGCCAGGCTGAGAACGCTGTAGTCAAGTCCAGCAAGCTCAGTGTACTCTCTCCATAAGCCCAGCAGCTTCCTGGTGTTCAGGGCACCTTTATCCCGCCACTCCTGAACAAGCTCAGCCGTTACCCTAAACCATCCGTACTTCCTCACAATGGCAGCTTCGTATCCTTTAGGGTCGTCCCAGTGGTCGACCAGAAGCTTCGCCGAGACCATGGCCGGGATTATTCCTACACCGCTGAGAGGGTCAACCAGTCCTCCAGCCTCCCCAACTGCCCATACATTGCCCCGAACCAGCGGAATGATAGGGCCTGTCCCCCTGATAAATCCTTTACAACCACATATTGTCCGGGCACCTTCAGCCAGGTTCTCTACGACCTTTTTCATGTTCTCGGAGTTGTAGGTGTTCGACCCTATCCCTACATGGGCACTGCTGCCCTCCAGAGGGATTACCCAGGAATAACCTACATGGTGAGGATACTCTGCCAGCGCAGGCGGATGAGGGAACTCCACCTTCTTCTGGATACAGGGATAGATTACGTCATGCTCATATTTACCTATGTAGGCCCTTGCTGTGCCTGTGGCATCTATTATCCTCTCCACAGTCATACCGCTGGGGCTTGAATTCACAGCAGCTCCCTCAAGCAGGTCTCTTATAAAGGCTGGCTTGTCGATGGAGAAGATATGCCCTTTGATAGTGAGCTTTATGCCATTGGCATACCCTGTGTCCGGACTGGCAAGGACATACTTCTCAGGACCAAGCCCCACTTCCCGGCAGAGGGTGAAGAATTGCCTGGTCGTGGCAAACCCGCAGGAAGGGATGCCACAGCGAGTTGCTGAACCCGGGTCAACTACTTCTATATCCTTAAGGCTCAAGCCCCTTTTTACCAGCAGCCGGCATAGGTAGCTGCCGGCGATGCCAGCACCAGCGATCATAATTCTCGGCATGTTCTCGCCTCAGGCCGACAGAGGCCGCCTCATCTCGATGCAGCTTATCTCAAGTATAAAATTAGCCTCAGGTATGCTCTATTTATTCGGCGGGTCTCCCGGACTCAAAGGCGATGGCGCTATGGCCTCAGCCGTTTGTTTCTTTCGCTCAGTAGCAAGAAAAGAGGTGAGGGCAGCAATCCCGGCTACTATCGCCCCTGATATAAAGGCCCATTGCAGACCCCGAAGAAATTCCTGCATCTCGGAGGGGTTAAAAGAACCCGGCTGGGCAGAGGCTGTAATGGGAGCCAGGCTGTACAGCACAGCTCCTGCTATAGCTATCCCGAGAACCATGCCCACATTGCGCATAGCGGCTATTATCCCTGAGGCGATTCCCAGGTGCCAGGGCGGAACGCTCCCCATGATTTCGCTGTTGTTGGGGCTTTGGAACGTACCTATGCCCAAGCCAACGATAAACAGGCGCCACACAACATCCCACACACTGTCTGAGGCAGTCAAGCCGCTCATGAGAAAAAGGCCGAGGGCAGTGATACACATTCCCAGGACCCGGAAGGTCCTTGTACCGAAGCGGTCTGACATTGCACCGCTCAGAGGTGCCACGAACATAGTAGCCAGGGGCGAAGCGATCAAGGCCAATCCCACTTTGAGTATATCGTAATGCAGCACAAATAACAGATAGAAAGGCGTCAGGAACACGATGGCGTATAAAGCCACAAAGGCGAGAAGCGCGCTAACACTGGCAAGGCTGAACCGGCGATTCTTGAACAGCTCCAGATTCAGCATGGGCTGAGCAGAAGTTCGCTCTATCCAGTAGAACAATGCGCCGAATACAACCGTGATTCCCACAAGGGCAAGCCCCCTGGGCGATGCCCATCCCCAGCTTTCTCCCTGGTTGGCGTAGAGGAGCAGGCTGCTCAAAAAGACTAAGGCTGTCAAAGCACCGGCCACATCCAACTTCTGTCCTGGTTTTGCGGTGCTTCTGGGTATGATGCGTGCACCCCAGATTAGAGCAGCGATTCCGATAGGTACGTTTATGAAAAATACGTAGTGCCAACTGCTGTATTGCGTAATTAACCCGCCCAGAGTCGGCCCGAGGCCCAAGCCCGCTGAGATGCTAACAGCATATATACCCATAGCCCTGCCGCGCTCGAAGGGCGGGAAGGCCGCTGTGATGATAGCCATGCCCACGGCCATCAGCAGACCGGCTGCGAGACCCTGGATACCTCTAAATGCGATAAGCATCCAGATAGTCTGCGAGGTACCGCAGAGAATTGAGGCGACTACGAAAGAAGCCAGGCCGGCAAGAAAAATCTTTTTATATCCCAACATGTCTCCCAGCCGGCCGTATAGCAGGATAAGACAACTGATAGTCAGCAGGTAGACAGTAGGCACCCATTGGGCTATCGAGATGTCTGTTTTAAAGTAGCCGGTAATGCTAGGCAGGACGGTGTTGACGATACTGGCGTCGATGGGCCCCATAAAAGCGCCCAGCATCACTGCCGTCAGTATAAGCCATTTCGCCTCAATGCCTTTTTTTGCCGTAGATGTACCGCCTTCAGACATAACTAGCTCCGGTATTGAGAGCGTTTACAAACGACTTTTCCACCCTTTAAGAACCCCGCGGGGCGTTCAGTTGAACGCCCCTGCAGCCACTCCGCACCCCCGGTTGTTAAACGACCTCATATAATTCACTTAATAATTATAATACCAGAGAGACGCTTTATATGATAGAGCCTGGGCTATGCTTCTATACAGGGCCATAGCGAGATAAGGCCTGATAGGATAGGCATAATGCACCGCAATGTCTTTGGGTCGGGTGAGGAATATTAAAATGGCGGCGAAAAAGGCTGGAGCACAAAGAACTGCTGAGAACCCTCAAAAATAGGAATCCACTCACACCAGGGTCTTGGCGGTCAAAAACTACTCCATGGTGCCTACGTGTGCCATAAATGCCAGAGCGGCATGGCTATCGTTTTCTCCAGTGAGACGCGTCCCCCCATTCCTTAGCTTTCCAGGGAAGAGCCTTGGGGGTAACCATAGGAAGGACATCTTTGAACAATTGCAGGCGTTCCTCATCGCTGAGCGGCTGATACGACTCGGCCACTGCGAGATTCTTTTCCAGTTGCTCCATGCTTTCCATGCCCACAATCGCTGTGCTTACGGGCAGGTCAAATGTATATCGCAGCGCTTTATCGTACATAGAAGCTAAAGCTCCCAATCCCATCACTTTCATGCCAATGACGGCCACACCCCTGGCATTGGCAACCGGCAGGAACTCTTCGGCGAAGCTGAAGATGAAATGGTCTAACGCAGACGCAGCACAAAGCACAGTGTCGAATGGGAACCGCTCCAGAGCCTCCAGTTGCACCCTGGGATTGGTGTGTCCGCTTATGCTGATATATCGCACCAGCCCCTCCTTACGCGCTTTGACCGCCGCTTCCAAAGCTCCTCCCTGAGCTGTCAGCTTATCGAGCTCTTCCATAGACCAGACATTATGCATACGCCACTCATCAACATAGTCTGTCTGGAGCCTGCGTAAGCTCTCCTCAAGCTGACCGCGTGCCTCATCACGCTCTCGCGACCATACCTTAGTTGCAATCCACATCTCCTTCCTGCGTTCGCGGGCCACCTTGCCCAGTCTTTCCTCAGACTGGCCCCATGAATATATCCAGGCAGTGTCAAAATATCTTATTCCACTATCCAGGGCTTGATTGACAATCCTCAATGCCTCCTTCTCCGAGCAGCCGTGCTCATCTACTATGCGTTGCGAGCCAAAGCTCAATATGGAAAATTTTTCACCTGTCTTTCCAAAAGGTCTTTCCTCCATGACTAGCTCCTCCGTTTAAAGATTTTCGTTACGTTGCCCACCGGATATTCGACCGCTTGAGCCGCCAACGATTATCTGCTGATTACAATATGAATCCTTCTTGTGTCGCTAACGCCCTTGAGTGCAGAGACCATGCCCGCAATAGTGCTTCGGATTATTTTATTGACGAAGGTATTGGTCGGCACTACCGAGCCATTAAGATTAATAATTACAGTATCTTCTTCAATTGCAAAATCCAGATTTTTAATGCGGCACGTGCCTTTGAGAGCTGAAAGTATTCCGCTGACAACACGGTCCATGTACCCCTGCACAAAGAAGTCCGTCTCAATCGGCGCATCGTTAACATAGAGATTTACCTGCTTCGATGCCATTCCCCTCGCTCCTTTCTCAATAGACAAGTTCACCTTAACAATTCGATTGGACTCGCCAACTGCATCTTACACTCACACAATAGCCCGTCTATGTTCATACATTGATGATAAAACAGAGCAAGCCAATATTAGACTTCTACCAGCACCTTGTCGCCTTCGACCTTCACCGGGTATGTCTTAATAGCCCTGGGTCGCCGCATCAATTTCGTCGCTGCAACAACTATCCCCGGCCAGTTAGTCCACCGAATTACACTGCCATCCTTAAGCTCGAACTGAGAACCATGTAGAGGGCAGGTGACCACAGTGCCCTCCAGTTTCCCCTGTGCCAGGTTGCCACCCATGTGCGGGCATTTGTTCTCAGCCGCATAGAACTTGCCTCCGACCTTGGCCAGCAGGATATCTTGCCCGCCAGCCTTCACAGACTTCATTTGTCCGTCTTGTAGAGCATCTGCTTTCAGGACTTCAACATATCCAGCCATGGTCCCCTCCTTCTCTTTTCCGGCATTCAACCAACACCGCGCTTGGTCAAACGACCTTTTCTTCCCTGCATACCCTGTAATTATCATCACCAGCCATCAGCTCACGTCTGCACATCTCGTACCTTCGTCTCCCCTTCTCCCACAGCTCTTTCTCCTTTTCAGAGGAGACTATCAAGGGAGGAACCTTTGTGGGTTTGCCCTGCTCATTCAAGGCAACCAATATGAAATATGCAGTCAATGCGTGCGTTGTTTTCTCAGCGATGATATCCTCGGTTATTACCTCAACTTGTACTTCCATTGAGGAATGACCCACAAACGTCAGGAACGCATTCACGGTAATGAAGTCTCCCACCTTAATGGGATGGTAGAAGTTTATCCCATCCACCCGGGCTGTCACCACAGCAGTGTGAGCATGGCGCAACGCTGCCACCCCTGCAGCGGTATCCATGATCTTCATTATCTCTCCCCCGTGAGCATTGCCCAGCCGGTTAGCCTGATGGGGCAGGATTAGCTCCGTCATAGTCACCGCAGAATGCTCAACAGCCCTGCCCTCTGTATTCGACCTCCCGCTATCTCCATTAATGCCCTTTTCCGAATTAGACATCGTTTTCTCCCTTCCTTCCACCCAATAAGGAAGCGCGCTCACACGATAGATGTATTGGCCCCCCCTCAAATGAACCAGCTTCCAAATGGTCACAGTCCCTTGATGAACCCGATGATCTCGTTTATGTCTGGCAGTTGGCTTATCTCGTAGACCTTGAAGAAGACTACTTTGCCTTTTTCGTCGAGGATTATGTTAGCCCTCTCGGAGAACCCGTTTTTCTCTCTGAAAACACCATAAGCAATTGCCACCTCGCCGTGAGGCCAGAAGTCTGCCACCAGAGGCACCGTCTTGATTCCCAGCGAATCAGCCCACGCTTTCTTACACGGAACCGAGTCTATGCTGAGGCCGATAGGAGCAGTATTCAAAGATGCAAAAACATCTTTGTTTGCCTCCAGCGACTGCATCTGCTTGGCACAGACCTCTGTCCAGGCCAGGGGATGGAAGGACAAAAGGACTCTCTTCCCCCGCAATTCTGACAACTTAAGATCCTTGCTATTATGGTCTTTGAGCGTGAAATCCGGTCCGATATCTCCTATTTTCGGCGGATTCTGTTTCTGTGGCATCGAACATCCTCCCTTCGTTCAATTGTGCCAACGTTAGTGACCACTGTGGCCGCGATTACCTACTAAGCAATTCAATAAAAACATCGAAAGCTACTAAACTTAAAACGTTTCGATTCATCAGGTGATTATGATAGCCAACAGGGGATAAAGAAGTCATAAAATAGGAATGTAAAATGTTAAGAATATATCACATTTTGTGAGGCGCCTTTGCAGACAGCTTTTGCAATGCTCAGCACGAAGCACGAAAATAGCGCGGGTGCTCTGTCACCCGCTTACCTGGTAGGGGACAGAGCCCCTACCCTATGGTTACCTGAGATGCTATTTTCAAGGTAATGAAAAATGGAGAATGGGTCACCTAATCCCCCTTGCCCCCTTTAGAAAAGGGGGGAGTGGCCTTAGACAAGCTCAAAGGCGAACTGTAAAAAAGTTATGGTAAGTATCCCTTTATCCCATGTATAGCTTCAGAATCTGCTACTTTAACAAATTGCCACGATTATTATTATAGCACCGTTGTAATACTGAAGTGGTTGCCTCTAGATATTAAGGGGGCTATAATACGCCCCGAATCATACTGTGGAGGCCTGACATGCATTTCCTGCATGATTGGCTGTGGCAAGCTATTTACTTACCCATTGAAGTTGCAGGGGCTATCTTTACTGTCTTCTCCTTATTATCAAAGCTTTTGCCTGAACTCTTTCCAAAGACATCTCCAAAGAAGACTAGTGCAAAAACACCTAAAGAGAGAAGCAAGATGACACTATGGCAGAGGGTTTTGCATGTTTCGGCTAGAAATCTCTTTTTGGTTTTTGCAATTTTGTTGCTAATCGGAGGATTAAGTGGAGCATCATTTAATATGTATAACAAACTCCAGAATACAATAACCACTCTTCAAAGTAATATCACTAATTTGCAAAATGAGGCGGGGTTTCGCCTTGCATTTGATACTGTGACCGTAAGCGTAGGAAGGTCACCAGAGGGCGTATCGCTTGTGACTGTAGGTATAGAGCTACAGAATACGAGTACCGAACTTATCCAATACAAACTGATAGACTTTAAAGTCATATTAGGTGGGAAAACGGTTGGTAATTACACTTTTCCGAATACTAGTGTTTATGTTTTCCCAGGGAAAACGTCCGATTACTTTTATCCCACTATTGAAGGGATAGACTTGACCAAGCAGTCTTCGGGTACATTGGAATATGAAGTCCACTATAGCAGTGTTCCAGACAAATACTGGTATATGTCCAGACGAAAGTTGGCTCTTGATTTAGTGATAACTGATTCAGCTACATTGCAATCACAAATAACATGGCGTGCTCTGGAGGAGGAGGAATCTCTAATTAGTCAACCATAGGCAAGTTTATGGGAATGAAACATGGGATTAAAAGCATGGTTCGTACAAGACAAAATAGACGAAATGTGCTATTCTCTTTTCACGAAGTGGAGAGGAGGTAACCTATGACAACTGTAGCTTCCATGATATGTGCGGATGGGTTTGTAATGGGTTCAGATACAAAGGTAGTGGCAGGTAGCCGCAAATGGTCAGAGAACAAGCTGGAAATAGCTTGGTTCGGTAATTGCCCTTTGGTAGTGGGTGGTGCAGGTAATGTCAGACATGTAAGAGATGCCATGAAATGGATGGAACTAGACAAATTGACTGAGAAACTAGGGACGAACTGTTCCTTCGATGCCTTCCTTGATGGAGTCGTAGAGAAATCAATTCCAGAATTCGCCCGTGATTTTGAGTTGAAGTATCAAGATGAACCAGAACTGAATATGCTATTTGCATGTATTGATGAAAAAGGCGTACCCCAGTTGATAGAATTGTATCCCAATGGCGACTATGACCGTATCCAAACTTGTTCTGCGATTGGTAGTGGTTCAATATTTGCCGAGATATTGTTAAGAAAACTCTACAAGCCCAGTATAAAAATAGACTTTGCAGAAAAGCTCATTGCTTATATTCTTTGGGAAGTTCAAGGCATTGATAATGATAGCGGTGAGCATATGCAGATAATAGTAGCTAAGAAAGATAAGAAGCTCTCAAAATCCAAGATAATACACCAGGTATCTGAAATTGAGATTGAAGCTTACAAGCAGTTACCTAGTGCTGTCAGCAAAGCCTATGAACACTTGGCAAAACAAATTCAATCTGTTGATATTGAATCAATTAAAAATGCTGTTATCACCCTACAAAAAGCCGTAGGCATTCAATCCGACAAATAACTCTAGTTATGGAGGTAATTCATGGCATACCCGACAGAGGCACAGAAACGAAGATTAGACAGAAAACTAGCTATTATTAGGAAAAGGCAAGCAAAGGCTGGGGGGGCTAAAAAGTCACCAAATTTTGGCATTACAAGAGGACAATTTCATAGAATCTTAGATGCAGCTTCCCAACCATCTATCGAGGTCAAATGTACGGAAGCTAAATATGATCAAGAAAGTTCTGGAACATAGGCTGTTCATCGCCTCTATGATTAGTTACCACAGCTATTTCCAAAGCAATTAAAGGCAATTCCGGTAAGTCTTTGACTGGCTAAAGAGGCTAACTTGCGGAATCAGGCAGGCCCCGAGGTTCTAAACCGCTGCCCCAGGGCAGCCTGTGAGCGATAGGCATCAACCTGGCGCTGCAGCTCGGTGTTGCTCCACCCCAGGAGGCGCGCCATCTCTCCCCCTACTAAGTCCAGTGCGTCTAACCCCTGGCAGGGCCCCAGGCCCACGGCACTGCGGCGAAGTAAAAAATCCTCTATAGTGAGTGCGCCCTCTTGTTCTACGGCGTGTTGTACCTGAGCCAGAATATCCTGACTGTGGGGGCAGAGGCGTTGTCCGCCCTTCGGGTTATTGTTTAATAAGTCTAAGACCTGAGAAAAGCGCGAGCCGTAGAGGGAAGCCAGGTGCGAGACCGTCTCTGGAGTAATCCCCCGTTCGCTCGCCGCCTGTTGGAGCGATTGCTGCGGCACCATCGGTGCTCCGGGCAGTGGGACTTCTGCCGTGGTGCATGGGGCTTTCACGGCAAGCTTGTGACACACCATGTCCGTTGCCTGCTCTGCCACAGCCCGGTAGGCAGTTATCTTCCCGCCTAACACAGAGACGAAGCCGCCTATGCCGTCTTCTCGTTCGTGGTCAATGAGCTTATGGCTTCTGGAAACGTCCTCTGGCCTCCTGCTCTTTGAGTAGGCTAAGGCTCGCAAACCAGCCATTGTGTAAAAAATATCGTCTGAGGCCACATTGGGGAAAATGCTCTGCACCTCTTTCAGCAGGTAAGCTACATCGTTAGCTTCGGCCTTTACCGCATCCAAGTCGCCGGTATAGTCGGTGTCCGTAGTCCCGATTAGCGAGTAATTCTGCCAGGGAATTACGAAGAAAAGACGGGCATCACTGAGCGCAAATAGCACAATGGCATTACGGCAGAATTTAGCTGTGAGGAGATGTATCCCTTTGGTTCTGCGCACCATAGGTCTGGAGGCTTTGCCCAGCATATCGTGTACCGTGTCTACCCAGTGCCCGGCAGCGTTTACCACAATGCGGGCCTGTATCTGATATGTTTCTCCGGATATCTGGTCCTGTGCCATGACACCCGATACATTGTTGCTGTCTCTTAAGAATCCCATGACCTTCGCGTAGTTCAAGATAGTTGCTCCGTGCTCTGCAGCGGATAGCACATTCTCCAGGCAAAGCCGCTCCACAAAAGGCGCCTGGCAGTCGTGGTAAAGGTACGAACCTGATAAGCCTTTGGGCTCTAAATTGGGTTCCATATCCAGTGTCTCACGGCGCGTGAGGCGCTGGTGTGAGGGAAGGCTCTTACGCCAGTAGAGAAGGTCATAGAGCGTCAGGCCGAACGGCAGTGCCAGCCGCTGCAAGGGCCTACCGCTGGTTATGGGAATTACGAAGGATAGAGGATGCACAAGATGAGGGGCGATTCTGAGCAGAATGTCCCGTTCGCGCAGGTCCTGGTGCACCAGACCTAGCTCGAACCGCTTCAGATAGCGCAGGCCCCCGTGAATCAAGCGAGAGGAGCGAGAGGTTGTACCGCAGCCGAAATCTATCTTATCGAGAACTAAAGTCCTCAAGCCCCGAAGAGCGACATCCCGCGCTATACCTGCCCCGACGATGCCACCACCCACGACGATGACATCGTAAGTCTCTTTGGCAGCAGCGTCAAAGTCTCGTTTAATCACTTTGCTTCCTCTGGCTTCAACCACCCTTTAGACCTCTTCACAGCCCTGCGCCACCCTCGGTAAAGAGCGCGATAGCTCTCCCGCTCAGCGACGGGCATGAATAGCCGCTCTTCCTGCCGGAGCGATGCAATCTCGGCACGGTCTTTCCAGAAGCCGACTGTCAGCCCGGCAAGGTATGCTGCTCCCAGACCTGTAGTCTCCACCCATTTAGGGCGCGACAGTTTCACACCGAGCATATCGGCCTGGAACTGTGCCAGGAAATTGTTGGCGGCAGCGCCTCCATCTACCCGGATCTCTTTGAGACGCAATTTTGAATCGGCTGTCATGGCTTTCACTACATCGCATACCTGATAGGCTATAGACTCAAGCGCAGCTCTGACCAGATGAGATTTGCTTGTGCCGCGGGTCAGACCTGTTATCGTACCCCGCGCGTACATATCCCAATGAGGCGCTCCCAGCCCGACGAACGCAGGCACGAAGTAGACCCCTCCAGTATCATTCACTTCCTTTGCCAGTTGCTCCGATTCTGCCGCATTTGAAATTAGTCCCAGCTCATCGCGCAGCCACTGGACAACAGCCCCCGCAATAAAGATGCTGCCTTCCAGTGCATACTCCACACCATCTGCCGTACCCCAGGCTACGGTGGTTATTAAGCCGTGTTTAGAATGTGTCGGATTCTTGCCGGTGTTCATTAAAACAAACGCGCCGGTGCCCAACGTAATCTTGACCATACCGGGCTCAAAACATGCCTGGCCGAAAAGTGCAGCCTGCTGGTCGCCAGCGACACCGGCGATTGGAATGCCGCTTGCGGTATAGCCAAAAACATAGCTGGAAGGTCGGACTTCCGGCAGCATAGCTCTGGGAATTCTGAACACTTCCAGCAATTCTCTATCCCAGTCTAAGGAATGCAGGTTGTAAAGCATAGTGCGCGAAGCGTTTGAAATGTCGGTAGCATGAACTGCGCCGCCGGTAAGCTTCCAGATCAGCCAGGCATCGACATTAGCAAACAGGACTTTGCCCCGTTCGGCCAGGGGTCGCATGCCCCTTATATTGTCCAGCATCCACTCCAGCTTTGTCCCGGAGAAATATGCGTCCACCACCAGGCCCGTCTTGCTGCGGATAATTTCTGCCCGCCCCTGACCCCTGAATTCCTCACATCTGGCTGCTGTGCGGCGGCACTGCCACACGATGGCTGGACCTATCGCCTCTCCCGTCTCTTTATCTATCAAAATAGTCGTCTCCCGCTGGTTTGCGATCCCGATGGCTGCGATTTCCTTTTCATTTACTTTGGCTTGTCCCTTCGCCTCTTCCATAGCTTGCAAGGTTTTCCGCCAGATGTCCGCAGGGTCTTGCTCGACCCAGCCTAGTTGCGGGTAATGCTGGTCAATTCTGGCGTAGCCACGTCCACACACATTGCCTTGGTGGTCAACCACAAGCGCTGTGCTGCCTGTAGTACCCTGGTCAATAGATAAAATATATTGTCTCATAAAGGATTTGCCCTACATGAGGCTCTGTACCAAATTAGGTGTGAGCGGCTAGCCAGGCTTCCAGGTCAGCCATTACCTGAAGGTGCCCAGGCTCATTGAAAATCTCGTGGTAGAATCCTTCATATAGCTTCACTGTTTTATCGCGTGAGCCGACCAGGTTATAAAGCATTCGGCTACCCTCTGGGTTACAAAGCCGATCCGACGTCCCGTACATGATTATGATGGGCAGGGTGATCTGTGGTATCAGCGCTGGCAGTTCATCCAGGGTTTTGACCAGTTCGGCACCCAACCGTGCGGTGATCTTGCCCCTGTACACGAGGGGATCGTTCACATAGGCATCTACGACAGCCTTATCCTGGCATATGGCGGTAGCATCGAGGGTCGTTACACCCATTTTAGGGAACAATCTGGAGATTACTCGCACCACCGCCTTTAATACCGGCGGAATACTGGAGCCTGGCTTCAAAGCCGCTCCGGAGATTATCAGGCCAGCCAGGTCGCCCTGGTGCTGAATGGCATAGGCTATCGCTATGGTTGACCCCATACTGTGGCCTACCATAAAGACCTTGCGGTCACCGTATCTTTGATGGACTATATCGAAGAAAATCTTGACATCGTTTACATAGTCTGAGAACTTGTCGACGTAGCAGCGAACTCCCTCTGATTTACCGTGTCCTTGAATATCAAGGCTGCAAACTGCGTAAGCTCTGGGCACGAAGTAGTTCACCAGGTTTGTATAGCGTCCGCTGTGCTCAGCGCAACCAGGGACGACCAGCAGCACCGCCTTGGGATTCCCATCCGGCAGCCAGCATTGATAGAAGAGATTGAGGCCTTTGCTTCCTTTGAATGTGCCTTCAGTTCGTTCCATGTCGCTGACCTCCACCATACCGTTCAGTCAGGACTTTTCTCCGTAACTCTTCCCTACTTAAATTCTATGTCAGAACCCACGTTACCTCGAGAATCGATACTGATCAGTTTCCTGTAGTGAATGGAATAAATGTGCTCTGCCAGCTCAGGGTTACCGTGAACAGCAACAATCTCGCCGTTGTAAAGTGTGTGATCGCCACACTCTAATCTCCCCACAACTTTACACTCATAGGCTAAAGTAGCCTTCTCGATGATCGGAGGTTTTATGACCTGCGAGGGAGAGGTAATCAGCCCGGTATCAGCGAACTTGTCAGTCTTGCGACCGGACTTGATTCCACATTGCCAGGCAGCCTTGCCCTGCTCTTTGGAGGGAAAACAGAGCACGAATTCCATACAGCCTTCTATGCATTCGTGAGTGTACCGGGCGTGGCCAACGGAGATTGCTATCATCGGTGGCTGCAATGAAGTAAAAGTCCACCATGACAAGCCCATGACATTCGGCTTTCCCTGCTTATCCACAGTAACAACCAGCGTGTAGGGATAGGGCGACCCGAGTTCGATTGCGGTGTCCAGAGTTACCTCTCTCACTTCATCCTCCTTCTAAATAGTTACCAGTGTTTCCTCTCCATGCCTCGACAAATAATAGCTGATAACAATCAAGAAGTCATAAAATGAGCCACTGAAAAGTTAAACAGTCGTAACATTTCGGCAGTAATCCGGGGTATCCATAACAGTCACTTCCCTGACCTTTTAGCCAAGTCTCTCCCCGGCCCTAAGACCCACCGAGATAGCATACTCCGAAGCCCTCATCTTGGCTTGTCCTGAGCCTGCCGAAGGAGCTTGTCCCTGGGGCTGCACTCGCTTAATCAGCAGCCATCCGCCGCGGCCGGCAACAGCTATGCCTTTATCGGAGCTTTCCCTGATCTCGCCGGGCGCAGCCGGCACGTCCTGCATAATTAGCTCACAATCGAATATCTTGAGTTTCTGGCCGCGCAGTGAGGTGGTGGCGCCAGGCTGGGGGTTGGTGCCGCGAATGAGGTTGTAAACCTTCTCTACAGGCTGAGCCCAATCGATAACGGCGTCCTTCTCCTGACAGGGACGTTCATACGTGGCCTGAGACTCGTCCTGCCGTATCCTGGGCGCCTCTCCTTTGTGGATGAGGTCGATTGACTCTATTATGGCGTCGACACCCAGCGGGAAAAGCTTATCATAGTAGAGCGAGCCTACAGTATCGGTAGGTGAAATCTCGACCTCTTTTTGCAGCAGGATGGGACCGGTATCAATCCCTGCGTCGGGCCACAAAATGGTGATGCCTGTTCTGGTATCGCCATTGATGATAGCCCAGTTAATGGCGCTTCTGCCACGATGCCTGGGCAGCAATGAAGGATGGTATTGAATAGTTCCCATCCTGGGGCAGTTCAGGATGGATGCGGGCACGATGTCGGTCACGAATGCCATAATACACAGGTCCGGCGCCAGCTCCACAAATTTGTCATAGACACCGGGCTCGCGCATTCGTTGGGGCTGAAAAACGGTGATACCCTGCTTTTGGGCCGATTCCTTGAGCGGGTCAGTCTTGGAGCCTGGTTTATCGGGCGGCACATAAACAGCCGCGACCTGCTCTCCCTTGCCCAGCAGAGCTTCCAGGACCTTCTGCCCGAAGGTGGCTTGTCCAATTAAAACAATGCGCATTCCCCCACCTCTCCACTCAGAGTTCAGGCCGGCTCCGGTGCACATATATTATGTCGGCGCACCCAGGGTCGACGTCACATGACGATAGGCTTCAGTCTGGTCGATCATTACATTAACGGCGGCAGGAAGCCCGCTGGCAAAGGCCCTCTTCAGAGCAGGGCGGATCTGCTCGGGGCGCTCCACGAACTCACCGTGTCCGCCCAGGGCCTCAACCATCTTATCATACCTAGCCCGGCCCAGATGTCTGGCCAGGCCACGGTCACCCTCAGTGATGGGCATCCAGGCACGGTTGTTTCCGATAACCGATACTACCGGTATTTTGTGTCGAGCCATGGTGTCGAACTCCATGCCATTGAGGCCAAAGGCACCATCCCCGTACACAAGAAGTACCTGCTTGTCCGGCTTGGCCAGTTTTGCCGCCATAGCGAAACCCGTCCCCACTCCCAGACATCCCAGCTTACCTGTATCGAGCCAGTGTCCGGGATAGTGGGTCTTTAGCACCTGAGCAGCGAAAGAGACGATGTCACCTCCATCGCCGACTATAATAGCGTCGCGGTCCAGAAAGTCGCCTACCTCCTTGAGCAGCCTGAGAGGATGGATCGGAACCGCATCGGAGTTCAACAGGGGCTCGAGAGACTTTACCCTCTCCATCTCGGAGCCTCGAACCTTCTCCAGCCAGGTCGTTCTCCTGAGTGTTCTTTTCCCGTCCAGTTCCGCCAGCAGTTGCTGCAATACCTCTCTGGCGTCTCCCACGATGCCGACATCGATATTTCGGTTATGCCCGATCTCGGTGGGGTCGATGTCGATTTGGATGACCTTTCCCTTGGGATTGAACAGCGGTGGTGCCCCGTAGTTCAGCCGGAAATCTATTTCGGTCCCCATGAGCACCGTGACATCGGCCTGGCTCAGGGCCAAGCGGCGTGAATAGACAAAAAACTGAGGGTGGTCGGCCGGGATACAGCCGCGTCCCATCCCGTTCAAAAACACCGGGGCATCAAGGCATTCAATGAACTGTTGAAGTTCCTGGCTTGCCCGGGACCAGTATACAGTGCTCCCGGCTACAACTACGGGTCTTCGTGACGAGGTGAGGAGTTTGGCTGCTGCTTTAATCAGGTCAGGATTCCCCGGCATACTGGAGGCTGCTCGAGACTTCGCGGGCTCCGGGAAGAAGACCTGGGACTCATCGACCGGGCTCCAGAGGACATCGAGAGGGCATTCCAGGAACACAGGTCCCGGTCTTCCCGCCAGGGCATGTCTATAGGCCATGCTGACATACTCGGGAAGGCGCTTGGCCTCGAACACAGTGCGAGCCCATTTTGTGATGGGCTTCATGAACGCAATATGGTCGAGTTCCTGAAGCGTGCCTTTCTCGAAAGAGTTCACCGGGCTGCGCCCTCCTATGACCAGCATGGGGCTTCCTGCCTGGAATGCGTTAGCCACTGCGGTGACCGCGTCGGTGACACCCGGGCCCGCAGTCACTGCTGCTACACCCGTTTGTCCCGTCACCTTGGCCCAGCCCTCGGCAGCATGCCCTGCCGCCTGCTCATGTCTGGTATCGATTACTTTAATTCCCTCACGCTCGCAGGCTTCAATGACGGGGACTATGTGGAAGCCCCATAGCACGAAAAGGTATTTCACCCCCTCTGCCTTCAGCGCTTTAGCGACAAGACTGCCTCCGTCAACCTCTGACATGTCACTCCTCCTACCATTGGTGCAGGCCCTGGGCTTATAAGGGCCGGGGTAAACCATTTTTCTATAATGAAGGACCGGAAAGCAACCTGGTGATCAGCTTTTGCAGGCACCTTTTTATCTCGTCCCTGCATAACGCGTACGCGTCGTCTCCCCAGGGGTCAGCGATATCGCCGGCTTCTCCGACGTACTCTTTCAATGTATATATCCCTTTGCCGTCGGCTTGTGGCAGCAGGCGCACCCTTTCCTTCTGCTCCTGGCTCATAGTTAATACCAGGTCTGCCTCCACCAGGAGCTCCTCATGCCTTTTCAGGTCTCGGGAGCGGAAATTCTCCACAGCAATCCCTTCTTCCTGCAGCAGCCATTTCACATCCAGCGTGATATCGCTGCCATCGCGGGCACGGGGTGCTACACCTGCGGAGCTGACCTTGATCTCACCTGCTTCCCCTGCAAAATCAGCCAGCATCTTTTTGAGCATAGCCTCAGCCATGGGGCTGCGGCAGGTATTCGCATCACAAACAAACAGGATATGAGAAGGTTGTTTATCTAACATGACGCATAATATGCTCTGTTCTTCTGTCCTTGAAACGTCTACAGCAATCCTATCACATCTCACTGGCTCTGTGAAGTGAACGACCACCCCAAACGCTTAAGCCCTTAGTCATAAAGGAGAGCAGACGGTTTGATCGAGCCATTCGCCCTGAGTCCTTCCCTGGTAGGACAGGCTCCCCAGCCTGTCCAAATATGTAGTAGGGCGACCTGCAGGTCGCCCTACATGTCATTCCTGCCCTGAGCAGGAATCCAGGTGCCCTCGTTCATTCCCCCTTTTTTAAAGGGGGCAAGGGGGATTATGTAGGAGCAATTCATGAATTGCCCCTCCGAGGTGCAGTGTCCTCCTTCCAAATCTCCCCCTTTTATAAAGGGGGATACAGGGGGATTAGGCGCCCCGTGACCTGTCCATGAAAAAACCCTCTTGCATTTCTCTATATTATCTCTCTGCGCCCTCCGCGTCCTCTGTGGTGAACATTTGTATCCATGGCCAGCCTGTTATACAATACCTGTGAAATCCCTTTTGCAGCCCTGTTGGGGAACGGAGAAACCCATGAATGCACACAGCGACGCTTATACTATACTGGCCGGGAAGCATGGCTTCGCCACCTCTCAATCATACCTCCGTGTGCTCCGGTTTCTCATGACGCCCGAGCAGGCTGAGATGGTAACCCTGCTGCCGGGCTCACCCGAAGAAGTAGCGCAAAAGAGCGGCATCGACCTGGGCGCGGTGAAGCGCAGCCTCGATATACTGCGTCGCAAAGGCGTAATCGTTCCCACGGACTATAAGAATCCCAGCTCCTACATGTTCTGCAAGTACGCCGAACGGCTGTGGGAAGTGAGCGAATCTTTGCTGGGCCTGGACATATACACCGAAGAGGAGACGAAGAGGCTTTTCTCACTCTGGGAAGACTGGAAGAAGACCGATTACGCCGATATGACCGCTGAACGGTGGCGCAATTTGCAGGCCATGGGCATCCACGGCCTCAGGATCGTACCGGCCTACAAGGCGATACTGGACAGCCCGCAGATACTGCCGCATGAAGACCCGCGTGAGATTGTCAGGGCTCAGCCCCTCATCACGGTTGTCTCGTGCTCCTGCCGCAAGCACAAGAAAATGATAGGCAACCCCTGCCGCAAATCAGATGCCGAAGCTAATTGCTTGCAGTTCGCCAAATCGGCGGAGTACTCCCTGAGCAGAGGGCATGGGCGGCGCATCTCCGTAGATGAAGCCCTGGCCATCGTTGACAGGAATGAGGACGACGGGTTGGTCCATCAATGGATGAACCACAGCAAGATCGAAGCTGCTCAACCCTATGCGTTGTGTAGCTGCTGCCGCTGCTGCTGCACCATCTGGCACGCCGCCGACATCCGCAATGTGCCCAATGACGCAATGTTCGCCAAAAGCCGTTACGAAGCCCGGGTTGAAGCAGACCTGTGCATGGGATGTGAGGACTGCGTGGAGCGGTGCCAGTTCGACGCCATTGAGATGCGCAGAGAAGAAAGCTCCGGGCAGCTGAAGGCTGTCGTGAACCCCGAGAAGTGCTGGGGCTGTGGAGTCTGCACCATTGTCTGCGAACCCCGGGCCCTCCGGATGCACCTCGTCAGGCCCCCCGAGCACATCCCCGCTTAACTACACCC
>JACWAE010000115.1 GCA_014874385.1 Dehalococcoidia bacterium
CAGTTTCCTGGCTTCCTCGATAATCTGGCGTCCTTTTTGCTCAGCTTCGCCGGTTATTTTATTTGCCTCTGCTTCTGCCTTTTTCCTGGCGTCCTCCAGAATCTGACGAGTTTTCTGCTCTGGGGCCGGCTGGGCGGATTTAATTTGAGATTCGGCCATCTTTCGCGCTTCCTCTATGATCAAACGTCCTTTTTGTTCTACTTCTCTAAGGACCTCGCCTGACAAAGCGTTGGCCTTCTTCTTTGCTTCCTCTATGATCCGGCGTCCTTTTTGCTCGGCTTCTTTGAGTATCTTATCTGCGTCGGCCTCAGCTTTCTTCTTTATCTCTTCGGCCTTCTTGTTCTCCATAAGCGTCTCCTTGATAGGGACAGCGCGATTTGAAATGGCAGGATATATTCTAAACTGTTCTTGCGAGAATATAACGCTTTTTGCCAGGTTTGTCTACACTTATGATAATGAGGAGAGCGTTTGCTAATCAGTTTTCAACCCTCTATATTTCCCGTTGCTAAACGATCTATGTGAGCGATATGCTTTTTCTGTCTCTCGTGTGGTAAAATAAACAAGATATCGCCTGTTATTCATTATCGTCAATTAGCTAGTTATCTAATCGGATTACAGAACATGTGTCGAACAGATATGGAGTTCACGGGGGAACGTGTTGTGCCGGGCAAGACTCCTCAAACGATTTATGACGAGCATATATACAGATATATCTTTGCTGCAAGCTTGGCTGAGAACAAGGTTGTTCTGGATGTGGCGTGTGGCACCGGCTATGGCGCAGGTTACATGGCGGAGAAGGGGTCCAGTAAGGTTGTCGGTGTGGACATGTCGGTGGAAGCGGTAGATTATGCCCGGGAGAGGTTCGGTAATGATGATAAGGCAAGCTTTATCTGCGCCGACGCCATCAGGTTACCTTTTGGAGACAATACTTTTGACATTGTTGTTTCTTTCGAGACTATAGAGCATATCAGGCCGTACGGGAAGTTTCTGGCTGAGTGCCGCAGGGTGCTTAAAGAGAATGGCCTGTTGATTTGTTCGACTCCAAACAGGAGAATCTTTTCTCCCAAGCTGGCCAAGCCTATGAACACTTACCATGTTAAGGAGTTCTGGCCCGAAGAGTTTTACCGTTTGTTGCGCAGATATTTTGACGATATCGCTCTGTACGGGCAATGCGATGTTAAACTTTCAGATAATTCGGTAGACCGGACTAACTACAGTGTGCATGACTTTAACGATAATGAGCTCATGTCATCAGCCTATATGATTGCCGTGGCGAGGAAGCAAAGCAAGAGCCGCTCATGATGTCTTTCCCCAAAGTATCAGTAATCACTGTAAACTGGAACAACTTTAACGACAGCGCTGAGTGTCTGGATTCCCTCAGAAAGGCAACCTACCCTAACTTTGAGGTGATAGTGGTTGATAATGGCTCGGTGGGTGATGATGTCAGATTGTTGAGGGAGAGATTCGGAGATTCTATCAAGTTAATTGTGAATGGGAAGAACTCCGGGTTTGCCGGGGGGTGCAATATAGGGATTAAGGATGCTCTAGCCAGAGGCGCTGATTATGTGGTGTTGTTGAACAACGACACAGTGGTCGCCCCCGATTTTATAGAAGGTCTGGTCAGCGTCGCCCAGGGCGATAAGAGGGTGGGGGTCGCCGGTGGCAAGGTTTTCTGTTATGAGCTCCCCGAGCTGATATGGTTCGCCGGAGGTATCATAAACTACAGGACGGGGAGAACCCCCATCAAAGGCAGCGGCGAAGCCGACAAAGGTCAGTTTGACGAAATAGCGAGAGTTGATTGGATCAGCGGGTGTTTCATGTTTGTTTCACGAGATGTGTTGCAGGCTGTAGGCATGCTTGACGAGAGATTTTTCTTTGGATGGGAGGATGTCGACCTTTGTGTCCGTGCTGCCAGAAAAGGGTTCAAGGTTCTTTTTGTTCCGGAGTCCAGGATTTGGCACAAGGGTTTTGGGATCGATAAAAGGGATAGGCTCATGGGGATACCTATCTATTACGCCACAAGGGGCCAGTTTCTATTTATGGATAAACATTTCTCTAAACTTCAGCTTGTGGCAGCCTGGCTATATTTTGTGGTTACCTTTCCCAAGTTTGTGTGGGATTACTCGCGCATACTGCATCGGTGGGAAGTGCCTCTATATATCCTCTGGGGAATCGGTGGTTACCTGCGTATAAAATTCCGCGGATATGCGAAAATGTAGTTCGACCTCCGGAGAAATCTCGAGGGGCGTCCTTCCCATTCGGGAAGGACGCCCCTTTGCTTATGAGATAACTCTCAACTATGTTACTGAATTGACTCTGCTACTATTTCTGCCAGGTCCATGGCTTTGAGCTTGCCCTCTGCCTCTAGAGTCTTAATTGCGTCTTCAAACATCTGCAGGCAGTAGGGGCAAGCCGAAGCTAATATCTCAGCCCTGGTGTTGAGAGCCTCCTCGGTGCGCATCTGATTTATCCTTCTACCGATCTGCTCTTCCATCCACATCCTGCCGCCGCCAGCGCCGCAGCAGAAGCCTTTGCTCTTCCGATGTAGCATTTCCAACGGGCTTGCTCCGGTGACAGAGCGCAGTATCTCTCGCGGTGGCAGGTATATATCGTTGTACCTGCCTAGATAACAGGAATCATGATATGTGGCCTTCTTGTCCGATTTCTGAGCAATGGTAAGTTTGCCTTGTTTCAGCAATTCGGCGATAAACTCAGTGTGATGCATAACCTCGAACTTGCCGCCGAATTGGGGGTATTCGTTCTTGATTGTATTGTAGCAGTGAGGACATGAGGTGACGATTTTCTTTATCCCGTAATTGTTAAGAATCTCTACATTTTGCTGGGCCAGTGTTTGGTACAGGTATTCATTCCCTATCCTGCGGGCAGGTTCGCCGCAGCAGGTCTCTTCGTTACCCAGTATACCGAAATTGACTCCCGCCGCCTTCAATATTTTCCCTACAGAAGCTGCCACCTTCATATTCCGTTCCTCAAGGGCACCGGTGCAGCCGACCCAGTATAGTATGTCTATGTCTTTATTCTCCGATAGCGTCTTAATTCCAAGGCCGTCAGCCCAGTCTGTTCTGGTGGCCATAGTGCCTCGCCAGGGATGCCCTCTCTGCTCCATGCTTCTCAGAGCTCCCATGGCAGTCTCGGGGAATTGAGTCTGCTCCAGCACCAGATTGCGCCGCATATCTATTATCTTCTGCATGGGCTGGATGAAGACAGGACACGCCTCGAGGCAGGCACGGCATGTAGTGCATGCCCAGATTACGTCCTCGGTTATGATGTCGCCGATCATCTTGCGCCCTGTGGTTTCACCCGGGGTCTCGCATACGGCGGGGTTACTGCCCTGCCCTGGATTGTCGGCGCTGGCCGTGGCCGCGGCTACGACTACGGTTTTGGCTTTCAGGAGAAGCGGCGCTTTTTCGACAAAGAGTGCTTTTAAGTCCTGAATTACCTTCTTTGGAGAGAGCGGTTTGCCGCTGAGGTGAGCGGGACAATTGTCCTGGCAGCGGCCGCAGCGAGTGCAGGAGTCAAAATCAAGCATATCCTTCCAAGTAAAGTCCTCGATTTTGGAGGCGCCGAACGTCTCGGTGTTCTCCAGGTCGATTGTGCTCAGGGCGCCCTTAGGTGTCAGCGACCTGTAGAATACGTTGACAGGCGAGACAATAATATGCGTCAGCCTGTGGAAAGCAAGTGAAATGTAGGTAATAGCCCCTATGACTAATACGGCATGGAACCACCATAAGCCTTGATACCAGCCAACCAAATGAGACCCGCCCGCGAAAGCTTTGGAGAAGGCGAAACCCAGGAACCTCCATTCATCCCATTGCGGGGGGTAATTGGTTACCCTGATGCGAAGCCCTTCCAATATGAAGCCGGTGAGCACGATGACGAAGATGAAAGCCAAGGCGGTGGCATCGCCGAATATATTGTCCAGTCTCGATGGTTTCTGGATATATCTCCGGACAAAAGCTATGATTACGCCTAAGAGGAGCATCACGCCGCCAAGGTTGGTGAGGAAAGAAATAGCCAGATAGGTGTTACCCTGTAGGAAGTCTGCACCCAGCGGTGTTGTGATGTAGTGGTTGATTACGTCCATTGCAGTCCCCAGGAGAAGAAGCAGGGAACCCCAGAACAGCAGAGCGTGCATTGAACCCGGGTAGAAGTCCCGGAGTATTCTCCTGTGGACGAAGCCGTCAACAAAACCGGTATAAATAAAAGTCTTTAACCTCTTCCCCATGCTGGCGGGGGCACCGTCTTTCTTGCCCACCCTCCAGAGACGATAGCGGTGATAAAGCGCATAGATGAAGGCTGCCAGAGAAATGGCAGCCAAAATGTAGATTATCCAACCGTATTGTATATCGAAGAATATCTGGCGGTGCGGCAATTCGGATGTAATCTCAGGCATTAATACCTCCTTTTGCCCGCTCAGTGAATTTTATCATATAGTTTCGGCTGTGCCAAGCTTTTATTGTCTCACCTACTTTTCTACTTACACTCAAAATGCTTGACAATGACAGCAGCCTGTGATATACAGTACCTCGTAGTACGAGGTACTGGGCTAAGAAGATGAAATACGGGCGTGAACTGTTGAAGGGAAGCACTGACCATTTGCTTCTGTCACTAATCGGGCAGGAGCCGATATATGGATATCAATTGATTAAGGAGATAGGGAAAAGAAGCGGTGGTTACTTCCAATTCAAGGAGGGCACTCTTTACACGGCTTTGCATAGGTTGGAGAGGGAGGGATTCATCGAAGGCAAGTGGGAACGTCTCTCGAATGGGCAGGAGAGAAGGTATTACTACCTCACCAAGACGGGACGCCGTGTCTTGGATGAGAAGAGAGATGAATGGCGGGGCTTCTCGGCTGCAGTGAATTTGGTTACTGAACGGGCAAATACGGGCTGAGATAGGGGATTAATCAGATGTTGCCAAAGCTTAAACGATATCTGGCAAGAGTCAAATCGTGCTCGAGGCTGGACCCTACGGCCGAGAGCGAGATTGTTCGGGAGCTTCAGGCCCATTTTGAAGACGAGATAGGGGAGTTGTGCCAGGCCGGTTTCTCTACCACTGAGGCAGCGGATGTAGCGACAGAGCGATTCGGCGCACCGGAAGCGCTCGGCCGTCAGATTTATGAGGTGTATAGCAGCGGAACCTGGAGGCAGGCTTTACTCGCAGCTACCCCCCACTTTTTGCTAGCCCTCACTTTTTGCTTCCATCTCTGGCGAAATAACTTCTGGCTGCTTACTACTGCGCTGGTGGTAGTAGCGGTGACGCTCTACGCCTGGCGGCATGGTAGACCCTCGTGGTTCTATTCTTGGATGGGCTATTCTCTGCTAACTTTGTTTGTTATCGTTTTTCTGGTTCTGCTTGCGGTTGGTCAGGGACTATCCCGATTTATGCTGGGAAGTGGCATGCAATGGGTGGTGATGGCAGCTTATGTCCCCGTTGCGCTTTGTTTGTTGGGTTATGCCATAGTCTGCGTGGTGCGTAGGGATTGGCTTCTCGCCTCGTTTATGCTGCTTCCATTTCCTGCGATTATTGTGTGGCTCTTTGCCTTGCAACAGGGGGTTGGGCTTGCGGCATATGGCAAGGGGGGGCTTCCAGGGGGCGATCAGGGAGTGGC
>JACWAE010000116.1 GCA_014874385.1 Dehalococcoidia bacterium
AGTATAGAAAAGCCGTGGCCCTGTCAGGATCTTGCCCTAGAGCTCCCAAAAGTTCTTCACTGAGAAATGGTATCGTAGAAACGGACCTGTTCGGAACGGCTGAGCGAAGTTTGTGATTCCCTTTCAATGTTTGACCCTGCGGTGGTGCTTCCAAAATAGCATTAAGCTCTTTGCCGTCCAACTCCACTTCCACCGCGCGGTGAACAAGATTGCGATAGATGATACCCCATTGAGCAACCTTGTCAAGGAGCTTTGTTTTCTGCTCATCTTTCAGGCCTTCCAAATAGGCCTCTGCCATAAACCTGGACTTCTTGAACTCAAATACCTTCTTGAAGGAACAGGCATGTTGTTCCCACTCCGAAACTGGAGACAGGAGTGCAGGCTTTTCTTTCGTTCTCCTAACAAGCTTGCTCTCGGACATGCTCTCAGCGAAAATGGGCATTTCGCGAGCAGCGTCCATCCAATCATCTTTATCCAAGGCCATCCACACCAGCAGCCTAACGGCGCCTCGCATCTTGCGTTCCTCTACTGTTTGCCCTTCACTCCATTTCATCCACGAGGAAACCAGCCTGCCAACGCATTCACCTTTGTCCAGCTTCCCTTGGATCTCCTGGTCAAGCAGGTTGTTCAAAAAATCACCCCGAAGTAATATCTGTCGGATCGGCCACCCAAGTGACTCGGCAATATCTTTAATATTATCTGGAATGTTCTCGTCTTTCTGCAATTCGCTGGGGGACTTCAACAAGCCTGCTTGGTTTGGGAGAAGTCCATTTAGGAAATTTTTGGGTAGTGCTTTGTGTCCCTGGCTAACATACTCGTCCAGCAAATCAAAGAAATTACTGAGCCACTGCACAGATCTTCTTAAGTCTCCATTAAACCACTGCTCAGACAATTTCGCTAGAGTTTTTTGTTCACGAATTTCCTCGGCTAGATATTTGACATCGATAATATCATCTACAGTGTTGGCTCCACGAATGCGGTTCCACTGTCTAATAGTCATCTGCCAGTCACATGCTATTCGAAGAGAGGGAACCGCTGCCCTCTGCGATGCCAGGTTCCAGAGTTTGTCTATCTCAACGTCCGTGGATTTTGGATCATCACTAGAAACGCTATAATCCAGAAGGGGGAAAACGAAGCTCACCTCTAAGGGAGATTTGAGTTGCTCATTTTGAGTCAGCACTATTTCCCTTTTTAATAAGTGACCAATAACTGATTTCAGTTCTTGATTCCACCATTCGGCGCCTGCAACACCCGAGGCCGGCTCTATAGGCTGCAGTCGAGCTACAAGATGGGCATTGTCCCAGTGTCTCTTATTTGCTAATTCCGCCAGCTCCGGGATAGCCCTTAGGGCTTGCTCGATCTTCTTTTTGTTTTCCTCAACTGGAGTATAAGAGGTTGGTCCCGATAACAGGATGTCATCGCGTTCATCAGTAGGCTCGAAATTGCTGCTTAATACTACAGAAATACCTATCTTCTCAGTTTTTCCCATGAGCGGAAAGGGACAGAAGATTTTTGGTATGGTGTTTGATGCGGGGATTAGTTTGTACGAACCGTTTTCTCTGGGTTCGGCGGCGATTACACAACAAGTTACATCTTGGCCTGAGGAAATTCTGATTATTGCAAGACTTCTTTCGCTGTGACTGTCAGCGAGTTTGCAGGCTGTGATAGGCACAATAGTAATGATGCCTTCTTTTCTTTCCTGTCCTTTGGTCCAAGAATAAAGATAACCATTAATGTCCAGTTCAATAGCTTTGAAATGCGGTACGAGGCCAAGCACGTAGTGAACCAGATTGTGAAGACCTTCCAACCCTTCCCTCGCCACCTGCTTGCTATGAGCATCGCAAAGACGGTAGGTGTATCTGGCGACAGGTTTGTCAAATTTGGGAATGTCTAGCTGGTCATAGACGCTTCCAATGTTTTTCAGGATCGTTTCTGGCTTGCCAGAACGATCAAGCACGAATTCAAAACCCTGAACACTGCCGTCATCCCTCCTAACCTTCCCCTCGATAGTAACTGTCTCGGATAGCACATGGGTCACAAGAAAGCCCGATCCAAATCTTCCCGCGTAGTCATGTGGCCTGAGCTCCTTCAGCGAACCTGCTCGAATGAGCATGATAAGATCTTCCACGGAGAACGTGCCCCCGGAATGCTCAAAAATCAGACAGTCATCATGGAGAGCTACTTTAACCTTGACTTCGGTTGTGCCTTGGCTATTCTTCGCAGAATCGCAGGCATTCTGAATAAGTTCCCAGGGCCAACGTCGGCAAGATGCTGCCTTGCCCTTTACCTGTTTGATTGTATCGAAGATGCGTCGTGCAGCGCTCAAGTGTTCGATCCCTGATTCTGTTCTCTGCACTTCCTCACGCAGGGTTGATAGCATGCTTGTTAATTCCTCTCATTGGCAAGCTGGAGGTACCTGAAATGTTAAGTTTCTCCCTAAAAGGCTTTGCACTGAACGCTGGCCTTTTTGTCCGATCTCGTATCCTCTACGACATAGGATGCTGACTTCTTACACGGAAAATCCAGAGTTAACTTTTCTTGCGTCGTTGTATGTTTATTTTGTTACTACACCGCCCTTCATCGCTTGCTCATTCGTGTTCTTATTTCGTCCACTACATCATCCTTTGCCGTAACTTTACTTATAGTCTATGGACTTATATTCTAACACCCGTTTACTATTGTTGCAACGATATGTGTAGCCAAGCTGCTTCGGATCCATTTCTGTCGGCGTTCGGAAGCCATCTCCGCTCCCTCAGAAGGAAGGTGGGCCTTTCTCAGGAGGAAATTGCTGGGAGAGCAGGAATCCACGTGACCTATCTCAGTGGGGTGGAACGGGGTTTACGCAATCCGTCAATACGTAACGTTAGGCGGCTAGCCCAGGCACTGGGTGTGCCGACAAGAGAGTTATTCTCTTTTGATGAGCCATCTTCATAAGACTTGTTGACTTGCCAAGGTGCTCTTAAGCAGTGTGTTCGGAGAACAGCCAAGATTTTCCAGCACACTTTTCCCAACGAAATCAGAGCTTGGCGACATATACGGGGCATCAAAAGTAAACAAGCGTCAAAGGCTGTGGATTTCACGCAGGCAATCCGGTGAAGGGCGCGGCCCCAAGGTCAACAATTCTGACATTTGTTTAGCCCAACCCCTGCAGGGATAGATGAGTGCCTTCGCCGTTGCCCACCAAGTTTGATATAATAGCAGAAGAAGGGACGCTACTGGGGTAGAATCCCAGTCAGTTTGTGCCTCAGGCTGGGTGATAGCTGTGGATAGAGTGCTGGCGCTAGTGATGGCTGGGGGAGTGGGGGAGAGACTACAGCCCCTGACGAGGGAGCGGTCTAAGTCGGCGGTTCCCTTCGGGGGGAAATTCCGCATCATCGATTTCACTCTGAGCAATTGCCTCAACTCAGGCCTCCGCCAGGTTCTTGTCCTTACACAGTACAAGTCCGGCTCGTTGCATAAGCATATCCAGGAAGGCTGGGGCATCTCTGGTTCAGGGTTGGGGTACTATATATACTGCGTGCCTGCTCAGCAAAAAGTGGGGGTGGATTGGTACCGAGGTACGGCTGATGCTGTACGGCAGAACCTCGATCTGGTCGCCGGGAAGGACATTGAGTCTATTGTAATTCTCTCTGGTGACCATATCTACAAGATGAACTATCTTCAGATGCTGACTTATCACAGGATGAAGAAGGCAGATCTGACGATATGTGCTATCAAGGTAACGAAAGAGCAGGCCACTAGGACATTTGGAGTGATCGAGGCAGATCTGGCCTACAA
>JACWAE010000117.1 GCA_014874385.1 Dehalococcoidia bacterium
AAATCCAGCAACATCCCTATCTTCATAGTCGGCCATGTCACCAAGGACGGCTCGATAGCAGGCCCCAATACGCTGGAGCATATTGTGGATGTCGTGCTCTATCTCGAAGGCGAACGCTACAGCTCGTACCGGCTGCTGCGCGGTGCTAAGAACCGCTTCGGCTCCACTGACGAGGTGGGCGTGTTCGAGATGAGAGACCGGGGGATGATCGAAGTGGCCAATCCCTCCCTGGTCTTCCTTTCACAGCGCTCCGAGGGAGCGGTAGGCTCTGTTATCGTGCCCACCATCGAAGGCACGCGCCCTCTGCTGGTGGAGATTCAGGCACTGACCAGTCCCACCGCCTTCGGCTTACCTAGACGCAATGCCAACGGCGTGGACTACAACCGTCTGCTCATGATAACCGCAGTCCTCACCAAGAGAGCGAGGCTATCTTTAGGTACTCAGGACATTATCACCAATGTAGCGGGTGGAATCAAGGTAAATGAGCCGGCGGCAGACCTTGCTATTGCCCTGGCTATCGCGTCGAGCTTCAAAAACGCCAGAGTTGAACCCGGTCTGGTGGTCATCGGCGAGATAGGTCTCAGCGGCGAACTCAGGGCTGTGTCTCAACTGGAGAAGCGGCTGGCTGAGGCAGCCAAGCTCGGCTTCACCTCCTGCCTCATCCCCCCGCCGCAGAGCGGCCAGAAGCTGCCTCGCGAGATGAAACCCATCGCCGTAAGCTCGTTGTCTCAGGCAATAAGGGCAGGGCTATCGCAAGATACACCACCTCAGGATAACGAGTAGGGGCACAGCGCGCTGTGCCCCCACATTTGTATGTCACTACCACACCCTCTACATCGTATGTCACTCCTGCGAAACTTGTCCCTGACCCGATCAGGGAACAGGAGTCCGGGTGCCTGGATTCCCGCTTCCGCGGGAATTACATAGGAGCATAGTGCTCCGACACAAAAAGGCGGTCGCAGGTTGTCGGAATAACGTAGGGGCGACCGGCCGGTCGCCCCTACTTCAATCACTCGTCTTACCCCTGTCATTACCAGCGAAATCGCCTATACTAGCATGTAGGGGCACGGTGCACCGTGCCCCTACAAACACATCCGGAACCTCTGCTATCTACCCTTAAATTCCGGCGGCCTTTTCTCCAGAAACGAGGTCATCCCTTCTTTGAAGTCCTCGGTCTGGAAGCAGATGCGCTGCGCCAGGGTCTCGAAGTCCAACTGGGACTCCAGGTCGCCCACTGCGCCCTTGTACACACCCTTCTTGATAAGCTCGATAGCAACCGAGGGACCTTTGGCTATCTTGGTTGCCAACTCTCTGGTAACCTTCATCAGGTCGTTGTGAGGCACAACCCTGGTCACCAGACCCAGCCGCTCCGCCTCCTTGGCATCGAAGGTCTCCCCCATCCACATCAGCTCCAGCGCCTTGGAGGTCCCCACCATGCGGGGCAGGTAGTAGGTTGCGCCGCCGTCGGGACAGAGCCCTCTTTTAACAAATACCATGCTGAAGCGTGCTTTATCCGAGGCTATCCTTATATCGCAGGCCAGAGCCAAAGAGAAGGTCACACCGGCGATGACACCGGGTATGGCAGCGATGGTCGGCTTGGGGAAATAGCGCACCGGCAGTGTCCACCAGCCCAGGGGCCTCTTGAGGATATAAGGCTCGATGGGTCCGCTGTAATCGGCGGTCAACTCGCTGGCATCCGCCCCAGTGCTAAACGCCTCGCCGGCTCCAGTGAATACCAGCACCTTCACTGAATCATCGCTGCGAAGCTGTGTGGCAAGGCGGTGCACCTCCGTCCTCATTGCCTCCGTGACCGCATTCAGCTTCTCGGGTCGGTTAAAGGTTATGGTGGCGATCCCATCCTCTACTTTGAAGAGCAGCCCATCGACAGCCATTCTTCCCTCCTACTTGCCTTTGAACTTAGCGGGCCTTCCCTCCATGAACGACTTGATGCCCTCCTGGAAGTCCTCGGTATTGAACAGGACGCTCTCAACATATGCTTCGTAGTCCATCTGCGCAGCGATGTCAGTCTCGTTAGCGCCCTTGTAAATAGCTGCCTTGGCGAAACCCAGCGCTATAGGGGAGTTCTGGGATATCTTCGCCGCCATTTCCTTCGCCGTCGTCATTAACTGGTCGGCGCGGACTACCTTGTTGACCATCCCTATGCGCTCCGCCTCCCTGCCATCAATGGCCTCGGCGGTGAACACCAGCTCCAGGGCGCGTGCAGTGCCGATGAGACGGGGCAGAGTCATGGTGGAGCCCGACTCTGGTATGACCCCTCTCTTGGTGAAAATCATGTTGAAACGGGCTGCCTCGGAAGCAATCCTGATATCGCACGCCAGCGCGAGGGCAAGGCCGCCGCCGGCTGCGGTACCGTTCACCGCAGCGATGACCGGCTTGGGCAGGTTCCTTATCTTGAGCACGGTGGTCAGTATGTTGCCATCACCGCGCATCATTTCCTCCATAGTGGTCTGATGGAGCTTATGCGTCTCACCCAGTGACATCAGGTAGGCCACATCGGCACCGGTACAGAACGCCTTGCCTGCTCCGGTTATGATAAGTACCCTGGCGGTGCGGTCCTTAGCTACCCTGGTGAGCACAGCATCCATCTCCGCCTGCATCTTAGCATCGAAGGCATTCTTGACCTCGGGGCGGTTCAGGGTCATCACCGCCACCCCACCCTCTTTTTCATAAATCACGGTTTTGTACGCCAATTCCTGCCCCTTTCATGTGTATTGGATGCCGTTCGTGGTGAGCTTGTCGAACCATGAACGGCCCTTCGACAGGCCTGTCCTGAGCTTGTCGAAGGATGAGGGTGAAACTACAATCTACTCTCCTTTGAACACAGGCTCGCGCTTCTCCATGAAGGAGTCGATCCCTTCCTTGAAGTCCTTGGTGCCCATGAGGGCATTCTGGGTGTAGTTCTCGTAGTCCATGTGAGCGCCGATATCGGGGTCAAGCAGTCCTCTATAGAGCGCCGCCTTGGCCAATCCTACCGCCAGAGGCGGGTTCTTGGCTATCTCCGTAGCCAGCTCCCTGGTGGCTTTCATCAGCTCATCGTGGGGAACGACCTTGTTCACCAGCCCTATCCGCTCCGCTTCCTGGGCATTGATAATCTTGCCGGTGAGCACCAGCTCACAGGCCCTGGCCATGCCGATGAGACGGGGCAGGTTGTAGCTGGCGGCGCAATCGGGTATAACGCCCCTCTTGATGAATATGGTGCTGAAGCGGGCCTTCTCCGAGATAATCCTCATATCGCAGGCCAGAGCCAGCCCCATGCCGCCGCCCGCCGCTATGCCGTTAACTGCGGCTATAACCGGCTTCGTCATGTTGCGGATTTTGAGCACCACGGTAGGCATATGTCCTACCCTTTTAACCACATCGCCGATGACCGTCCTGGCGAATTCCGACCTGCCCTCGACCAGGGTTCCCAAGTAGCTGACATCGCCGCCGGCACAGAAAGCCTTGCCTGCTCCGGTTATGATGACAACCCTGACGCCCTTATCCGCAGCCACATCGTTGATAGCATTGTCAATCGCTTCCATCATAGGAAAATCGAAGGCGTTGTTAGAGTCGGGACGATTCAGTGTTATGGTGGCTATCATCTCCTTTTTATCAATAAGCACAGTCTTTTCGGACACTTTTCTCTCCTCCTTATTGACTTCTCATCGCAACGCAACGCGCCAATTCAAAAAACCTGAGGGCATGATACCCCGAAAGCCGAACCCTTGTCAATTTGGAGGAGTTAGTTGCAGCAAGCTGAACAAGCCCTGGAAGACTGCTTTTATGACCTGTCGATTACGGTAAACCTTTTCTCGACAAGGATATGCTGAATGATTATCCCGATACCCAGAGATAGCAGGAAATAATCTCTTATCCAGAGACTGACTGCGGCAATTATTATGCCGTAAATACTGTGATGTATGCGAAATCCCTTAATTCTGTAGACTGGCTTTCTTTTCAAACTTCTGGCAACAATTCTATAGCCCAGCTCATAAACATATCCCGCAGCAATCCCTGCTAGCAATCCTTCAAGTATCTGCAAGAATACTGACATTAGAAGCCTTGCTACGACCCCTAACTGGGAATACCCTGAGCTTGCTTGGCTGCTTTCTCCAGCTCTTCCACAACTTTCTGATACTTCTCGTGTATCATCTTCTGGTCAAACTCATAAAATGCCCGAAGCATATTGTCCTGCTCTTGCTTACTGAAATACTCCATACAAGGGTAGAAAAATCTTTTATCCTCTTTTTCAATATGGCCTGGATAAAGCTTGGTCAACTCCTGCATAGAATGAACAATCTCTTTTAAAGCCTGCTTGCTGCCCTGCATATAGTTATCTCTGGCACTAACGAGATTAACTGTCAACCTCCTTGCAAGGGCATGCTCCTCTACTAATTCACCCATAATCTTTTTATGCTCCGAAGCAAGCTGCTTGGTGGCGAGCTCTTTGAACAGGATATCTTCCTCCTTGCCATGATGGGTTCTATCGGCGTAGGTTCTGATAAAGTCTACTGCTACCAGGATAAACTCAGGGTCGGCTTTACCAGTTTTGTTTATTTCAGACAGTTGCAGGCTCATCAGAGCTATCATATGCTCAATAAGCCTGTGTTCCCTCATCAAAAGACCGATCGGCTTCATTTCTTCCTCCCTTAGAACACATAAGACGGTGTTCACATGAGCCATATCATACACTTAGAGACATGAAGAAATCATAAAACAGACTGATAAAAAGTTAAGAAATCATGACATTTGAGTGCGGCTATGGCGATTAAGAACTGCAGGGGCACGGCTTGCCATGCCCCCTACCATGCGATAACTTTACGCAGTCAATAAATCAATGTGGGGTATTTGCTGCCTCGGGGATGCCGATTCTGGGCAATATCACTCCCAGCCTCTTCGGTTTGCGCCTGTAAGGAGGACGTTTGCTGCGCGCCCACAAGTCCTTAAAGAAGTTTCGGTCCAGGAGATGTTTATTATCGGCTACAGCCAGAAGGTCTTTGGAAACATTGCTCTCGAAGTAGGCCACTTCGACATGTTTGCCCATGTTCTTAATCGCCTGCAGGGCGTAGGCGAAGTCCGAATCACCGCTGACCAGCACCGCCACATCGTAGAGGTTGTTCCAGGCGAAATGCAGCAGGTCTGTGACCAGCATGACGTCTATCCCCTTCTCCACGGGAACGCCGCCCGGGGCCATCTTGGTGCCCCCCAGCCTGACTTCTAGATAAGGTGTCTCGCGAAGGGTGTTGAGGAAGTCCTGCTGCTCGCGATGCCCCTCAGCCCGCTGAGCGGGGTCTTGCAGCACGTTGTAATAATAGGTTCTGAACATGCGCCTCAGCCCGCAGAGCTTTTTGGTGAACTCGGCAAAATTCAGGTCGTAGCGGCCGAAATTGGCGCGCAACGCATGATAAAGATTGCTGCCATCTATAAATATTGCTACTCTATCTTCCATAAACACCCCTTCTCCAGCATTGTTTGGAGAAATACTAACCTATTTCCAGGCTGACTGCAACCCTCTGGAACCGCTCTACTTCTCCCTGATAAACAGCAACAGCCCCAGCATCGCCACACCTGCCATCCCCGCCCCGAAGTAGAACGTCGAGGACGGACTGACCAGATACCACAGCCAGCCTGCGATCACGCTAGCTGGCAGCAGGGAGACGCCCACGGCAGCGTGATACCACCCGTAGGCAGTACCCCTCCTCTCTGCAGGCACCAGGTCGCTGATAAAAGCCCGGGACACCCCCTCGGATATGCCGTAATAAAGCCCGTAGAGAGCGAACAGCAGCCATAACTGCCATTTCGCCGATGCCAATCCAAGTCCCAGATAGGAAAGCGCATAGATAGTCCAGCCTGCTACGATAACGCGCTTCCTGCCCAGCCTGTCCGAGACTACCCCCGCAGGCATGGCAGCCAGAGTATAAACCAGATTAAAAGCCACGAACAGGACGAGCACCCAGAAGACCGAGTAGCCCAGGTTCTGAGCCCTCAGGATGAGGAAGGCATCGCTGGAGTTCCCCAGCGTGAACAGCACCATCATCACCAGAAACAGCTTGAAGCGTCTATCGAGCGCTGTTTTCGCCGGAGCTTCAGCTATCGGTGGCGCCACTGCGGGTTCGCCAGGCTTAGGCTGAGCGCCCCTTTTCTTCTCCCTGACGAAGAGCAGAAGTATGAGCACAGCCAGCACAGCGGGTCCGATTCCCGATAGCACCAGGGCTCTGAAGGCATGCAGAGTCAGTTGGAGTCCTTGTCGCTCCACAAGGTAAACAATCAAGGCAGCCAGAGCGATGCCGAGAACCGCGCCCGCAGTGTCCATGGCACGATGGAAGCCGAAGCTCCTGCCCCTCTCGTTATCGGAGGTGGAGTCGGCCACCAGGGCATCCCGGGGCGCGGAGCGAATGCCCTTCCCCACGCGGTCGGTGAAGCGCACCGCCAGCACCACGCCCCAACTGCTGGCAATGTAGAGAAATGGCTTCGCCAGCGTCGAGAGGCTGTATCCGAAGACGGTGAGGCTTTTCCTCTGCCCCAGTCGGTCGCTGAGCCAGCCGCTGACCAGCTTGAACAGGCTGGCAGTGCCCTCGGCGATGCCCTCGATGAGACCTATAAGAGGAGTGCTAACCTTGAGCACGTTCAGCAGGAACAGGGGTAACACATTGAAAATCATCTCGCTGGACATATCGGTGAGCAAGCTCACCCAGCCCAGGAAGAAGACATTGCGGCTGACCCCTAGAACCTTCTTTTTGCCTTCTTGTTCCATAACCTATTTATCCAGAAGCACCTCATCCACAAGTTCAGCGATTTTCTTTTTGGACTCGCCGAGCACAGCCAGCCCCTGTTCTGTTATAGCGTAGTATTTGCGCACCTTGCCCTCTATCACCCTTTTCTCCACAGACAGATAGCCATCCTTCTCCAGACGGTGCAGCGTGGGATAGAGCGTGCCGGGGCTGAGACGATAGCCGTGCCGGGCCAATTCCTCTAATATCTCGACGCCGTAGATAGGCTCTTTCGAGGCATGATAGAGGATATGAATCTTGACGAAACCTAAAAAGAAGTCCTGAAACATGGCAAAGCCTTAATATCGCCTGCTGATATCGGTTTATGATAATACCAACAAATACTAAGCTAGTCAAGTAGCGTTACAGTACTGAAGATAGCCTTTTTACCGTTCACCCTTCGACAAGCTCAGGGCGAACGGTCATATCTGTCCCTTTATAGTTGATGAGAGTATTGTGAGGGCGACCTATGGGTCGCTCCTTTGGCACGGTTGGAGCAGATGCGCCAATCTTACCCTATTGAAAGCCACCTGTTGTCGGCTGAGCGCTTTTCCTTGCCCACCCCAAGCAGAAGATGTATCATCTTAAAGATAGCCATGTATCAGGACACCATCGCTGCTATATCCACCCCCATCGGCGAGGGCGGCATCGGCATCGTGAGGTTGAGCGGGAAGGATTCCCTGCCCATTGCCCAGGGGTTGTTCGACAGGCAGCTTCAGAACCGCCGCCTCGTCCATGGACACATCGTTGACCCCGATAGCGGTGAGGTTATTGATGAGGTACTGGTAGCCTACATGAAAGCGCCCCACACTTATACCAGGGAGGATATCGTCGAGATAGACTGCCACGGGGGGCCCCTGCCTTTGCAGCGCGTCCTGGGGCTGGCCCTGCGCTGCGGCGCCAGGGTGGCAAACCCCGGCGAGTTCACCCTGAGGGCATTCCTCAACGGCAGGATTGATTTGGCGCAGGCGGAATCGGTGCTTGATGTAATTCAATCAAAAACTCAGGCCAGCCTGCGGCTGGCGGTGCAGGGGCTGGGCGGCAAGCTCTCGGAGCCTATCAAAGAAGTGCGCCGCAGCTTGATGGACATCCTCGCCTATCTCACGGCCCGGATAGATTTCCCCGAGGACGAGGTCGAGGAGCAGGATGTAAAAGAGCCTCTGGAGAAAGCTCAGGCGACTCTGCAGAATCTTATTGCCAACGCCGATGCCGGAATAGTATACAGGCAGGGGGTGAGGACTGCCATCGTGGGACGCCCCAATGTGGGGAAATCGAGCCTGCTGAACCGCCTGCTGCGCCAGAGCCGCGCCATCGTCACCCCCATCCCCGGAACCACCCGAGACACCCTGGAGGAGACGGTGAATCTAAAGGGGGTACCCTTCATTCTTATTGACACTGCTGGTATTATGAAGAGCGTTAATGTGGTGGAGGCGCTGGCTGTGGAACGGAGCAGGAAGGCGATCGAGCAGGCCGACTTCGTGTTATTTGTCATAGATGCCAGCGAGCCGCTGGCCAAGTCAGATAAAGAACTGACAGATTTTCTCGCCGAAAAGACGGCACTGGTGGTGGCCAACAAGTGCGACCTGCTCCGCCAGGCCGAGTTGGATGAGCTGCCCTGGCTGCAGGTCTCAACCTCGGCGCTGACCGGCGAGGGGCTCGAGGAGCTGGAGAACGCCATGGTGAACTCTGTACTGGGGGGCAAGATAGTGACCTCGGATGCCCTGCTGGTGACCAGTCCCCGCCACAAGGAGGCGCTGCAGAGGGCAAAGAGACATCTGGCACATGCCGGGACTGCTATCGAAGAGAAGCTGCCTGACGACTTCGTCACCATCGACCTCACCGCTGCCCTGAATGCGCTGGGTGAGATAACCGGGGAGACGGTTACAGATGAGCTTCTCGATACCATCTTCAGCCGCTTCTGCATCGGCAAGTGAGAAATTACACAGAGATAATGTGCAAATTGGGGAGTGCAGAGGGGCAGAGCCCCTTTGCTGGGGGTCTGGGGGTATCCCTGTAGGGGCACAGTGCACTGTGCCCTAAGTCCTCCAAGACTGGGGGACTTAGGGGGTTGAAATGGGCTTATATCGCTCTCATATTATGATGATAATCTAGACAAGGGAGGGCACAATTGGAGAAAAGACTGAAGAGAGTCCGCACGCCCAAGCTGGTCAACCCATCGCTGGTTGCCGCCTGGCCCGGCGTGGGCAATGTAGCACTGATCGCAGTCACATACCTGAAGGATAAGCTGAAGGCAAAAGTGCTCGGAGAGCTAGACCCATTGGGCTTCTTCGACCTGGGCGGCGTTTTCATCAAGGACAATTTGATAGAGATGCCGGAGTTCCCCCAGAGCACTTTTTACTACTGGAGCAGCCGGGGTAAAGGTAAAGACATGATAATATTTCTATCTGAGGCGCAGCCCTCTTTCGGAGCCTATGAATATGTAGGCAGAGTATTGGATGTGGCGGAGAGTTTCGGGGTGAGCAGGGTATATACCCTGGCCGCAGCCATCACGGAACACCATCCCGATGAACCGAGAGTTCTGGGGGCAGCTACCTCGCCACAGCTACTCGATGAGTTGAAGAGGCACAGTGTAGTGCCGGCAGGCGACTTCTATGTAGCCGGACTGAACGGCTTATTACTGGGCGCAGCCAAGGAAAGGGATATTGAGGGAATCTGCCTGCTGGGCGAGACTGTAAAGTACGCTGCCAAGCTGGCGAACCCGCGGTCCTCTCAGGCTGTGCTCGAGGTTTTGACCAAGCTCCTTAAGGTGAACATAGACATGTCCGAGCTCAAAGAGTTTGCCGAGGGCACAGAGAAACAACTCAGGCAGATAGGTGACGAGGTAAGAAGGGAGTACCTGCAGCACTTCACCAGGCCGATCTGGGAGCGGGAGGAACACGAAGAGAACGGGTAAGATAAAACCTAAACAACTTCACAAAATCGAAAGTAGGGGCACGGTGCACCGTGCCCCTACATCTAATAGACTAACCTCAGAATCTAATTGGCTTTGCTCTCGCTTGCTGTACCGCCTTTTGAGGGTTCAACCGCCGGAGTAGAGGAGGGCACAGGCTCCTTAAACAGCGCATCGAGTTTCTCCCCCTCGAGCGTCTCCTCAGCGATCAAGCGCTGAGCGATCTGAACCAGCTTCGCCTTATTCTTGGTCAGTATGTCTTTTGCTTGAGCGTAAGCGGTGTCTATAAGTGACTTGATCTCAGCGTCGATAGAGTCAGCTACCTTGTCGCCATAGTCCTTCTGCTCATCAACCATCCTGCCCAGAAAGACCAGCTCCTCCCTGCGGCCGAAGGTGCGCGGCCCCAGACCACCTAAGCTGCTCAAGTCCTTGACAATGACCTGAACTCCATCAGAACTTGTATTGGCTCCCCGCTCTCGCAAGAATTCCACCAGGCTGAAGTCCGCCTCCTTTCGAGAGCGGAATATATGTTTGTCTTTAGTTCGAACTAGAAGGTCGTCACCGTACACTTCGATAGCCTCGATGTTGCCTGCCAGAATCTCCGCCATAACAGTGCTAATGGGCATCTCTTCGTAGCGTGGCTCCTCGCTCATGCCGTACTCTTTTACCATGCCGCGGGCAATTGCAGTGACCTGCTCCAGGTCGCTATGTGCCCCGGTGGTCACCTCCGCCTTCCCGAAGATAAGCTCCTCGGCAGCCCGTCCACCCATGAGAGTAGTAAGTATGTCCCGTAACTGGCTGACAGAGTGAAGACGGCGGTCCTCGGTGGGTAGCTGCTTGGTATAGCCACCGGCCATTCCTCGAGCTACAACGGATACCTTGTGCACCGGGTCAGCGTTAGGCAGATTGCGGGCTACCAGGGCATGCCCTGCCTCATGGTAGGCGATAATCTCCTTTTCTTTCATGTTGATGACACGGCTCTTCCGCTCCGGCCCGAGCAGGACGCGGTCTATAGCTTCCTCCAGCTCACTCAAGCCAATCTTCTTCTTGTTGCGCCTGGCTGCCAGAATAGCACCCTCGTTTACCACATTCGCCAAGTCGGCGCCACTAAAGCCCGGTGTCTGCCTGGCGATTATCTCCAGGTCAACGTCTGTCTCCAGTGGCTTGCCCTTGCTATGAACCTGAAGGATGGCCTTGCGACCATTGATATCGGGCTGATCCAGAATCACTCTGCGATCGAACCTTCCGGGGCGCAGCAGCGCCGGATCTAAGATGTCGGGACGGTTGGTGGCCGCAACCACTATAACTTTAGTGCTGGAATCGAACCCGTCCATCTCCACCAGTATCTGATTGAGTGTTTGCTCTCTTTCATCGTGTCCGCCGCCGAGGCCGGAGCCGCGGTGTCGGCCCACAGCGTCTATTTCATCCACGAAGATAATGCACGGCGCATTGCGTTTGGCCTGGTCAAAGAGGTCACGCACACGGGAAGCGCCTACGCCGACGAACATTTCAACGAACTCGCTGCCGCTGATGGAGAAGAAAGGAACCCCTGCCTCCCCGGCGACAGCCCGGGCCAGCAGGGTCTTACCCGTACCCGGAGGGCCAACAAGCAGCACACCGCGCGGTATACGCGCACCTAAAGCAATAAATTTCTCGGGATACTTGAGGAACTCCACCACCTCCTGCAGCTCCTGCTTCGCCTCATCGACACCAGCTACATCGCCGAAGGTGACAGTGGGCTTATCCCCGCTGACCATGCGCGCCCGGCTTCTGCCGAAAGACATCGCCTGGTTTGAGCCACCCTGCGCCTGGCGGAAAAAGAATATGATGAGTGCGCCGAAGAGTATCAATGGCAGCCAGGTGAACAGTATCGTACCGATGCTGCCCCACCGGCTCGCGCCCTGGTAGTTGACGGTCACGGTGCCATTTCCAATCTGAGGGGCAAATACCTGAAAAGCGTCGAAGTTCGAGGGGACATTCGTAGTATAGGTCGTGCCATCTATCACCGCTGTGAACGATGTATCCTTGATGGTAATGTCTGCAGGATGGGTATAGTTCCCCTGCTGCAACCTGCTGATCAAATCTGAAGACTGGACAGACACACTTTTGGTACCTGGTGACATCAGGGTGAAGAATACAGCTATCACCACCGCCAGGACGATAAGCCAGATAATTAAGCTTCGAGATATTTTCGGCATGTTCGCACCTATTTGACAATAAATTATAACACAAATGTAAAAGAACTAAAAAGAGAAAATAGTCAGGGGTCTTCGTTGTCCGGGACAAGGGCGGGTTTGAAACCCGCCCCTACAAAATGCTATACTCGCCGTAAGAGATGCCAAGATGTCACTTGACCTCAACCAGGTAGCAGCCCAAATCGAAGGCATGGCAGCAGGCCTTAAGGCGGAGCAGAAGGAGAAGGAAAGCCATCTCAGCCACGCCCTGGATGTACTGCGCCTCAAGTCAGGCGACCTCGATTCCCTCAGGAAGAGAATTGAGAGCAATAAGACCACCTGGCTGGTGGCAGGGATTGCCAGTGAACTCATAGGACGTCACGAGTCCATCTCATGTCCTCCCGACTTCGCCGTTATCGCCGTAGACGGCTCTCATATAGATGTCGACCGACACAGCGCAGCAAGGTGCTGTCTGATAAACATCGGCAGCGTGATACTGCGCTACGGCCAGAATCCTGACGCTATGCTCCGCAGTCGGCCTGCCCTTTACGCCAGCGAGCAGGATTTAACCATTTCAGACCCCCTGAGCAATGACGAGCAGCCACTGGAGAGAGAGCTGCTGGGGATAAAGCGCGCCGTCGCAGAGTGCCAGGCCCTGGCAGAGCTCTGCGAGGAGCTACCACCTGACCTGCCCACGCTGGCTTTGCTCGATGGCTCGCTGATACTGTTCAGGCTGGCGGGGCAGCCCGACTATGTAAGCAGGGAACTATTAGAAAACGGCTACCTTAAAGCTCTGAATAGAATCAAAGATATCAGCAAAAAAAAGAAGCTGGCGCTGGCAAGCTATATCAGCTTCCCTCGCAGCACTGAGGTGGTAAACGCGCTCAGGGTGGCTATCTGCCCCTATGACCCGCCGGACTGCGACCGCAACTGCCCTCGCAGCGTGCCCTCCTCAAAAAGGGAGTGCGAGGCTGTTGCCGGAGTCCAGGACAGCTCCATCTTCTCCCGAATCCTCGAGCCCGGGGAGAGGTCAGCGATTTTTATCAGCCGTTCCTCGGTAGTGCAGAAGCACTATGGAGAGAATGAGGTGCGGTTTTTTTACCTTCAAGGAGATGAGGAGATAGCGCGTGTGGAGTTCCCGCGGTGGGTGGAGGAGCGGGGGCTGGTTGATTTAGTTCAAGCGCTGGTCCTGGACCAGTGCCGCCGCGGACAGGGCTACCCGGTAGCACTCAGCGAGGCACACGAGCAGGCAGTGGTAACTGGCGCCGACCGCGAACAGTTCCAGTACCTGGTAGAGCTGGCCCTGTCCGAAAAGCGCCTGTCTACCACCACCTCCGCCAAAAGCCGCAGCAAAAAGACAAGGTGGATTTGAAGGCACAATCGATGTTCGACATGGAACAGCACCAGCGTCATACAATTCGGTTAAAGGATTACGATTATTCCCAGGAAGGCGCATATTTCGTGACCATATGTACACAGAATAAGTTATTCTTATTCGAAAATGACAGGGTTCGCAAAATTGCAGAACGATGTTGGTTGGAAATTCCTGAACACTTCCCATGCGTTCAGTTGGATGAATGGATTATCATGTCTAATCATTTACATGCAATCGTGATCATAGAACAACGTAGGGGCGTTCAATTGAACGCCCCTACAACCCGTAAAACTGCCAACCGCTATTCCACCATTTCACCACATCGAAATACACTGTCAATAATTGTACGTACATTTAAGGCTGCCGTGACAACCCGTTGCCACCGCGCCGGGTATTCTTATTTTGCTTGGCAGCGTAATTACTATGAACACGTTATCCGCAATGAAGACGATTTGAACGAAATTCGCCAATATATCCTTGACAACCCTGTAAAATGGGATGTGGATGAAAATAATCCAGACATGCAGATAGAGCACGGCATTGAATTTAAACTGCAAGGAGAACAGGTTTGTCTGACAAAATAGGCGAGGTTATCGAGGCCAGCACAAGCCAGCTTGTGGCGGAATGCTATGAGCTCCATACACCCCCACCACTGGGCAGCCTGGTGAAGACTGCCGATGGGGAGATAGAGATATACGGCGTGGTCTGCAATGCCGCCACGGAGAGCATTGAGCCCAACCGCCGTCCCATTGCACGCGGCAAGGAGGAAGTCACAGAGGAGAATATTTATCGTCAAAATCCGCAGCTCTCCAAGCTGCTGCGTACTACTTTCGATACGCTGGTCGTGGGACATAGCAAGGGCGAGGCAACCTCGCCCCTACATTACCTGCCACCCCGCCCAGCCCGCGTCCACAGCTTCGTCTATCTATGCGAAAAGGACGAGGTATGCCGATTTACCCAGTCGCTGGATTTCCTCCCCATCTTGCTCAGCACCAGGGCAGAGGCTGTGGACGAGATAGTCTCGGCCTGCCTGCGCCAGGCAAGCTGCGCCCACGAAGACCAGCGAACCTTCCTGGTCAGGTCAGGCAAGGAGCTCGCTATACTGCTTGGCGCCGAACTGAACCGGCTCAACGCTATCCTGAGGAGGATTAGACTGTGAACGAAGCAACGCCTCAGGCAAACCGTTTAGGCATCGTGGTCGGCGGCTCGCTGACCAGGGGCATGGAGGTCAAGCTGGATAGCGCCACGCCGATCGAGGAAATGGCGGTGGGACGCTATGTGGTCATCGAAGGCCAGAAGAGCCGCTTCTTCGGCATGATTACCGATATCACCCTGGGAACCACCAACCCGCAGCTTGCCATCACCCCACCCGATGTCTCCGACCCCTTCATCGCCGAGGTTATCGCCGGCACCAGCACCTACGGCAGCATCCATGTAGTGCCCATGCTCACCATCAGCGGCGATGCCGTGAGCATCCTCGAAGGGCCGCAGCCGGTGAAGACCGTGCCCGCCCATTTCTCCGTGGTGCGGGAGGCATCGGAGCAGGATGTGGAGACGGTGTTCGGCGAGGAAGACGAAAAGCATTTCTATGTGGGCACGCCCCTGGATATGGAAACCAGGGTCTGCCTTAACATACCCGAGTTCGTGAAGCGCTCCAACGGCGTTTTCGGCAAGAGCGGCACCGGCAAGACCTTCTTCACTAGGCTGCTCCTCATCGGCATGGTGCAGAAGAAGGCGGCGGCCAACCTCATCTTCGACATGCACAACGAGTACGGCTGGGAGGGCACCAGCGAGGGGGGACGCAGCGTAAAAGGACTGAAACAACTCTTTCCCTCGCAGATAGCAGTTTTTGCCCTTGACGAAGAGAGCGCCCGACGCCGTCAGGTGAAAACCGACTGCATCGTGGAGATAGGCTACGATGAGATAGAGCCCGAGGACATCGAGCTGCTCAAGGATACGCTGAACCTGACCCAGCCGGCTATTGAGGCGGTATATCAACTGGCACGCAACTTCGGCGAGCAGCGCTGGCTGGAAGGCTTTTTCAAACTGAGCGGGGGGGAAGAGACCAAAGACCTGCTGGACAGGCTGAGCATACACGAGAGCAGCTATCGCAACCTGCGCCGCGGCCTGGAGAGACTGAGGAGGCTCCCCTTCCTGGTGCACCATGCCCGGGAGAACTCGGTGCAGCGAATCTTAGAATATCTCGACCGGGGCATGAACGTAGTGCTCGAATTCGGCAGATACACCGATGTCACCGCCTACGTGCTGGTGGCTAATATCCTCACCCGCCGCATCTACGCACAGTATAGGGAGCGTAAGGAAGCTGCCATGGGAGAGAAGAAAGCCGAACCATATCCCCTGGTGATAACCATCGAAGAGGCCCACAAGTTCCTTAACCCCGAGGTAGCAGGGCAGACCATATTCGGCGCTATAGCCCGCGAGATGAGGAAATACAACGTCACCCTGCTGGTCATAGACCAGCGCCCCTCAGGGATAGACGACGAGGTCATGTCCCAGCTCGGCACCAAGGTCGCCTATCTTATGGACAACGAGAGGGATATAGACAGCGTGCTCATGGGTATCTCAGGCAAAACCGAGCTCAAGACAGTGCTGGCCAAGCTGGAGGCGAAGCAGCAGGCGCTTATCTTCGGCCATGCCCTGCCCATGCCTGTAGTAATACAAACCAGGGAATACGGCTCAGCGGAGTCCTACAAAGAGTTCGGCTTCCGGGACGCCGCAGAGCTCAAAAAGAAGGCGGAGGAGGATATCAAGGGGCTCTTTTGATTTTCTCAGCCAACCGCTGTGGGTATAAGCCAATTGGCTTACCTCGGCCGAGTTATCGTGAGGTGTCCCAACGAAGCTTTAAGTGGAATAGAAGTGCAATATGCAGGACTGAGAGCCCTGGCAGATTTGATCCTTCAGCTCGAATTTTATGTTTTCACCGAACTCAGAGGCCCATACGGAATTCTCCGTATTGCAGATGAGAGTGCTGACTCTACCCGAAAGCCTTTCTCTGCCAGATTTAATCATCAGATTGTGCCAGGGGCATCCGTTTATGATTATCTTGAAATCGCCCCTGTTGCCAGTTTTTTCAGCTTTAAACTCAAAACCTTCCAGGGTGAGCCTGGTGGTAAGGCATTCGAAGAGGGCATCTATTCCATCGCCTGTCTTTCCCAGGGACTTGAGCAGGCGGGCCTGTATCTTGGGAAAGACCTTCCACACCTCGTTGTCAATGTCGAGTGCTACATCGAATCCGTACTTTTCCTCAATCTTCATGAACCACAGCCCATCCACTTTAGTGTAGCTGCGATGAAAATACTCTGCGATTTGCTCGGAAGTCAATTGAATCATTTCTAATCCACCTTAACGACGTTAATAGAGTCTCATGAAGGGCGTAATATGCACCCTGCATTTGTTTTCATGCCCACTATTATACCTGAAGCAAACGAATTAAAAAAAGAGACCTCGAAGGGAGGCCTCTTTATCAAGTAAACCAAACGTTTTATCGCCCGGGGTCAATCTATTTAACGACTACGGTCAAATCGAATGTCTCTGCCGGCGGTGTGCTTTCCCACGGGCGGCTGTATTCCATAGAGATGGTGCTGGTGCCTTTCTTAAGCGCCTTGAAAGTCCACTCCTCCTTGCCGGGCGCTCCTACCACCAGGGTAGTTTGAGGAGCTATGGTTTGATTTCCTGTTGCACTCAACACGCTGTCGTCGCTAATCTGAGGCTGGGTCCAACTGTAACCTGTGCTGGCATTTGAATCTAAAGTCACAACTAACGACTGGCCCACCGAAAGCTCGACCTGTTTACCCGAGTAGGAAGAGCCCACATTGACCGCCGGGTGTGAAGAATCTGCGTTGACTTCGTTGCCGCTCCCCGAGCACGCCGTCCCAACTGCCACGGAAAGACCTGCCAAAAGTATAAGTCCCAGAATTACCCACGCCGTTTTTCTCATTTTCCCCTCCTTTTCACTGATTTCTAGGAAGTGTTGCAACCGTCCAAAATTATCCTTTCACCAATACAGACGCCGCCGTGCTGACTTTTGTTCCACAGGCTCAATATAATACCACCAAAGCCCTTGGTCTGGAAACGCTGAGAGCTATATCCTTAAATCTGGTTGCCACCGCTGCTGTTTAAGATAAAATTACAAAAGTATGCTGGATAAAAGTACGCTGGTAATATTGCTATCATTCAAGACCTGAAGCACAATACTGATGTCGCTCTGGAGAATAGGCCGCTTCAGAGACGTTTGTTTCCGATACCTCTGGCCTTGACCAGTGCCCCGAGGGATACGGCGTTAAAGCCAACCTCGGGGCCTCTTTTCTACCTCACCGGTCCGTCAGCGTCGCACGGGAGAACAAGACCAGCGAGCATCTGCGCTATTTAACCGCTGCATCCGGCCAAAAGGAGCCACGCCCGCTCACTGATTATCAGAGCGTTTTTGAAGCTGGATTCGGCCCGATGTTCACCCGAGCGGCAGGCGCGTCTAGCCCTCTAGGGGGAGCTGCTCGGTAAGGTAGTACTGCTTACTGCTTTCAAGATATTACTATATGACTCTTTGTTGCGGTACTGTGCGGTGATTGTGCAAATAGTAGGCAGTTGTTAGGATTTCTACGGATACTTGTCTAAGAGTCCCCGGTGATTAGGAATCATGGCACTGGAGACATTGGCAGCGAAACGTTTTAGCCTTTCTTACTATAAACACAAACACCAAAGGTCAAGGTCTGAGGGAGGTGATCGGGATGATCAAAATTCAACTCAGGGTCTCAGGATAGCCTGCAACAGAACCGCAGGCTTGGTTTACAAGTGCATCAAACTGATAAGGAGGAAATAAGGATGTTGAAAAGATTAGCAAAGACGATGCGAAGGGACGAGAGAGGCATCACCGGCCTGGAGACGGCGATCATCCTGATTGCCTTCGTGGTTGTAGCCTCCGTATTTGCCTACACTGTGTTGTCGGCAGGTATTTTCTCGTCCCAGAAGGCCCAGGAGGCAGTCTATACCGGGCTGCAGACTGCGAGGTCCACGCTGGCACTGAAGGGCGATGTGGTTGCCGAGAGCAATATAGGTAACACCACAGGTAACGTTTCTATCACCGAGCTGGTGGTCGACGTAACCAATGCTTTGAATGGCGAGTCCATCGACCTGACAGGACCGAATAATGACGGCAATGGCACGGCTGCCCCAGGCAGTCAGAACGTGTGCGTTGTTTCCTATGCGGACAACAGTCAGCGCATTGACGACCTGTACTGGACTGCAACACAAGTGGCCAAGGGGAATGGTGACTTCATACTGGATGCCGGCGAGACCTTCCAGATGACGATATACCTGACAGCGGTTCC
>JACWAE010000118.1 GCA_014874385.1 Dehalococcoidia bacterium
CTACTATGCTTGGCTGGAGCGGCCTCCCTCTGAGCGAGCGAAGGAGGAAATGCGGCGGGGGGTGGAGATTAGGGCAGCACACAAGCGGACCCGGCAGACCTATGGGGCAGAGCGGCTGCTCTTCCCTGGGAGGTCAGCGAGTAGAACACTCGCTGCTGGAGACAGCCATACTGGGCGGGTTTGCGCTTCGCTCTGCGCCGCATCAAACCGGGGATGAGGAACCAGTGGAAGTATGGAACAGTCTGGCCGTTTAGTCGGCTTGTTGCCGTTCCTGGCAGGTTCTTCATCGAGGCTGATGATGTTATCCCACAGCCCCTGATAGAAGAGTCATCGATTCGGTTTCCCTGGCCAGGGCTACCAAGTTCAATCCGTGCTTAAATCCACAGTGTACATCGGCAGCGCACACCATGAAGTCCTCTTTCGCGTGGCCCTCGGTGAGATAAGGTTCTGCATACGTAAGTCGCTCTTGATATGCCTGGGTCTTCTCATCCAATCCTACTCTGTTGACGATCTTGGTAGGGGCGACTTGTGGTCCGCCGAAATGCGCCGATTCTTCGTTTGAAATCGCAGGCGCATAGCTTGGGGTCGGTGTCTCAGTCAGCACGCCCTTATTCTTAAGGCTCTGTGCGAACTGGTCGAAGTCTTTAACCGAGTCCCGCTGCAAGAATTTCTCCAGCGGTAGCCTGGGGATTACGTTGACTATGCCCATCACGATATCCCAGCCATCCATAACTGTGCCTCCTAAGCTTAATTTTCCTGCTTTTTTCGTCATTGTCAAGAAAGCGAAAAGTCACTGACAAATAGAACTGAAAAGTCACTGACAAATACGTTCGGTACGACTTTTAAAAGTCAGTGACTCAAGGAAAGTCGGGCGTCACGTTTACGCTAATAAAAAAGTTTCGAACCTGACAACGCCAAAAAGTGCGTTAATCTAAAAATGTAAGTATGACGGTCATAGATGACTCATAACGACTCATAGGGGGTCAACATGGCGAAATGGCTAATTCAGGGCACGGATAAGACAGAGGAAGGGACTCAAAAAGGCTGGCAGCGACTAAATGCGACCAGGAATAGAGAGAAGCTATTCAAGGCGAAGCCCATAATCTTTGTTGATGACCGTGGAACGACTCATGCCGACGTCGATAACCCAATGGATGCAAGAAAGGCCGGCCTGCTGGTTAAGGGGAAGGAAAAGGAAGTGCAGGGCCGGTCCTCAGCTCGATTTTCCTTCAAGTTTCTGCGGTTGCCAAGCGGCCTGCTGTAATCCGCCGAAATGCGCCGTTCAAAAGCCTCTAAATCCGTTCAAATGACAAAGGGATAGACGGACACACCGACGGAAGGAATTACGTTCAAATCACTGGAGAAATGGAGATGGACGGACAGAAAAATGATAATACGTTCAAACGTCTAGCAGAAATTCACTAAAAAATGTCACGGGGGTCCAGCGGAGATCGTGTAATACCATCCTCCCTATGTTCCTCCCTATCCTCCCTATGTTCCTCCCTATCCTCCCTATATTCCTCCCTATCCTCCCTGTTATCCTCTGTGTAGGAGGTATAGTTGTTCCATGAACCTGTGGTGCGCCGAAATGCGCCGTTCAAATGCGTCTAAATCCGTTCAAGTGACAAAGGGATAGATGGACAGACCGACTGAAGGAATTACGTTCAAATCCCCAGAGAAATTGAGGTCGTCGGACGGACTGACGAGAATACGTTCAAATATCGGGAAAATTCATTGAAAAAACCACTGAATCGTGACGATATCGTGGGGTACTATTCTCCCTATGAAGCTATGGCGTACCAAAATCAGCGTTTAAGTGCATCCAAATCCGTTCAAAATTGACAAGAGAAAAAGTGTAGTAGCATAGAATTAATCGAGGGCGTCACGAGGTCGTCATGGCGAAATGGATAATTCAGGACACAGATAAGGAAGAGGAATGTAGCGAGGAAGGCTACAAGCGTATCAATGCGCTCAGGAATAGGTTCTTTAAGAATAGAACATTGGTCTTTGTTGACGACAACGGTGTCGCCCACGCGGACATCAATAGCATCACTGCAGCCAGGAAAGCCGGCCTGCTGCCGAAGAAAAAGGATGTTCATGATGGCAAGGGTGCCCCAGGACGAGTAGGCGCTATCCGGTCTGGCCAGGGCAGCGCTGCTGCTCTTCCCTGGGAGGTCAACGAGTAGAGGATTTGCTCCTGGAGAAAAGCATACTGAGCAGGTTCCCGCCTGCCTGTACGCTGCGCCCGGGCCAGAACCTAGCAGGTGGACCAGCTCGGATCACCGGAGCACCGCCAGGGCCAAGACCATGGCCAAGCGGCAGACACCAAAGGGCCAGAGCTTTGAGCTCTGGCCCTACTTGTCAACCCCAATTATTATGTTAAAAGTGATATCGCCGCGACCCAAAAATTCGTAGCTACCTGCAGCACCGGCAGCAGCTCACGGGTGAGGCTAAACTCGCAGGCATAGATATTGAGACAAGCCCTGGCCTACATCACCTTTGAGCGATGTCAAGTTTTCCTAGCACCAGGGTAACGCTCTATACTGCCTTCCATCTGCCGTTGCAGCCGCTGCGTTCTTTTCCTAATACACACTTCATACGCCTTGTCACCGAGCCACCCTAACTGATCGGGATCCAAACGGTTAAGCCAAGCCTCCACATCGCCAGAATTTGACGGAGCTCGAACATCTTGAATCACAAACCTGGGCACCACTTGAATCAGTCGCCTTCTACTCTCCACCTCAGCGTCTAACATGGCTAACTCGTTTTTCTTAGCCGAGAACTCTCGATCTAGCCCCTGGGCTAATTGGTTTTTCGCAACCTCGATAGAATGGGCTAATGTGTTATTATAGCTTTGCTTTTGCCGAATTTCTTCGTTCAAACGCTCGATTTCTTCGTTCAAGCTGGTCTTCTGCCGCTCCAAAGCCCCGAAGTCAATACCCAGGTCCTTCCTAACCTTCGCAATATCACGAAGACTAACCTTAAGGTTAGTGGCTATCGTCCGGGTCGAGTCACCACGGGCCAGTGCCTCCCTAATTTGGTCAATCTTTGATACCATTGATACCTCCTGATACCGTTGATATCATTATTCTATGAGATTATTTTGACGTGTCAAGCGAACGCATTTCTCGGCGCATTTCCGCGCGTCACAGCAGGCCAAAAAGCTGCCTCAGAACCTCCCTATGGGGAGAAAGTGCTCTTTGTCAGTTCCGCGGACCCGGAAGACGATGAGGTTGAGCGGGAGTTAGAGAACCTCGAGATATGTCACTCTTTTGACATGTGAAGCTGTCACTTATTTGACTTATGCGGGGTTTGTCTCTTTTTTGCTATCATTTTGTGGGGGCGAATTCAAATCTTACCATCGAATTCGTTCCGTCGTACGAGCAAAGGCTCACCAGCTTGCCCAGCAGCTATAACATCGGCGATGGCCGGCCAATCGCCTAGCACCTCTCCACTCCTGGGCCGAATATCTATCAGGACCCGGCTACCCTGCGACGTGGTCTTCTCAGCGGAAGCCACTACCAAGCACTGGAGCCGGTCAGAGTGAGGATGTGTAAACGTCGTATACTTCGCATATCCCCAGGAACCTCTTCCTCAAAGCTACTAGAACCAACTTCTGCTTCATTGGCACCAGATGTCCCTCAGCCTGCCTGTAGGCCTCCTGCGCTGCCTTGAATGCCTCCCATTCCTTGGCTTCCTTGATAAGGGCTGTATGGACATCCTGAAGGCGGGGCCGCTCGGCGGCATTGCGAGCCCAAGCCAATATGCCCATATCACCAAACAGGGTCACCCCATCATCCTTCCGACTTGACGGAAACCCGTATGTGGGAAGCCTTCCTGCGAGGGCGTATTCGAATACTCTCTGTGCAAAGCAGAAGTTCAGCGTTCCAATCTGAACGCTTCCGTAGGAGTGCTTAAGTCCAGTTCTTTCTTCAGCCTCGACCCTAATCCTTTGGGCCAATGAATAAGTGAAACGGTGGAGATCAGCCAGGCTTTTCCTCAAGTCAAATAACCTAGCATCCCACTGACTATCCTCTGCCTTCAGGTGAGTCGATAGATAGGGGTAGAGCTGGAAATTCACCGCGCTCTCGCCGGGGTGGTAAGGCAGGTCTGCGTATCTGAACTGATAATTGCGTTTTAGAAACATGATTGCTTCTAGGCCATCCCTATCTCTGGGAATCTGTTCTGGGCTCGCTGGGTCAGTGAATCCTGGAAGTTCCCAGATCGCGGGCAAGCGCAGATGATCACCCCTTACCATGAAATCTGCCAGGGCAGCCAGGTCTTTCCAGTGCTCTCGCACTTCGGGCAAGCGGCCGTCCTCATTTGTTTGAAGGGGCTCGCGCATTTTCTGCTTGTGTGGAGTCTCTTGGTATGGCTTCTCTTCGATTGGGGCCTCTCTCCGCGCTTCTTGCTCCGCTTCTTTAATTTGTTCATGCCTAGCCTCATCGACAGTTGGACAGTGTGAAAGATAAGCCAAGTATGGCTCAAGTTCACCTTCATCGTATAGCTTCTTGATTTTATAAACGGAACCCTTGCCGCAAACAGGTGCTCCCTTATCTGGTCTCGTAGCGTAGAGCGAATAAAGAGACTCAAGAGCTTTACCAGATAGCACGTTTACCACTTGACGAACCACTGACTCATCTATGTGGAGGCCCAGTCCTTGCAGCAACCTTTTCGCATCTTCGGAATTATTCAACTTGTCCATATGGTCAATTTATTTGTCCGTATTTGTCCACTGGCGCTTGTCCGCATTCATGTGCTTCCATGAAAGCATACAGAAATATTATATGCCTGCGTTAATGATAAAGCACAGGAACGATGACGGTCAAGGATGCCTACGTTAAATGAACGGGTTTTGCACAAACTTGGGCCGCGGGGCAGCGTGGTAGTAGCCATCCCACAGGACTGGCTACGCTATTACGGGCTGAAACCAGGTGACAGGGTTCAAGTGATCGCCAACGGTGAACTCACCATTCGCCCACTGAGGGGACAAGACAGTGGCACAACAGATAAGAAAGCGAACCAGCAAACCACAGATTAAGGTCATTGTGGACATTCAGCCTGCGCCAGCTTCACCGGCTCAAAAACAGGCTTGGCGCAAGTTCTGGCGGCGCCTTATTGCGGAAGCGAAGCAAAGCGAGGCTAAAAATGGGTGAGGCTTATGCTACTGCTTTCAAGTTGCTAAACCTGGGGTTTAGCGTCATTCCGTCTGGCGGCGGCATGGAGAGCAACGTAGGCGAAGTTTCTATCGAAAGGCCGGGACCAACAGGAAACGAAGGCGCGACAGGGCAAGGATACGGAGCGAATGGAAGCGAAGCAATCAACTAATGCACGCGGCAACCCACTGGACAACATAGCGTCTGACCCTGATATCCCCAGCGATCCCTATACCCTTGCTTACAAGATGCTCACTCTCGGTTTTCACGTAGCCCCTAGCGGCGGCGGCTCCACAGGAAAGGAGCCAATCGCAGGCTGGAAAATCTATCAGCCCAAGAATAATCCCCCCACTGAGGCGCAACTTGAACGATGGGAACAGGAATTACACCCAAAAGTGTGGGGTGCAGTCACTGGGATTGACTTCCTAGATATAGAGGTTGACACTCCCGAATGGGCCAATTTCATGCTTGCCTCTGGACTCAAACCACATTTGCAGTCCCCCCACGGCGGAGGTCATTTCCTTTGCACAAAGCCCCCTTGGACAGTCAAGACGAACGCTCCCATACCAGGGCTGACCAGGGGGATTGATATACGCGGTGATCGCGGTTTCATGAACTTTGCCGGGATAGTTGATGGCCATCCCTACAGGCTGATCCGGTGGCCGACTCCTGAGAATCTTATCCCCTTCAATTCGTTACCAGCTATCATCCAGAAGGCGCTAGCGCCTGAATCTGCTACTCAGCCTCAGCCTGACAAAGACAAAGCAGGCACCTTCCCATCTTTAACTGCTGAGGATTGCCATAAGTGCATAGAAATGCTCAGAACTTTACCCTGTGTCAAGTATTGTGATGATAATAGGGCCATGCTTTCCGAATCCCTTTGGAAAGACGTGGTAATTGACCAGAATATCACCTTTGGGCCAGAGGGAGATAACGAGGCTCATAGACTGTCAACAGGCTACGTGGGAAAAGATAATCGGGGCTATTCCGAGCAAGATACCGCTAAGAAGATCAAGTACGCTCGGGAAGCAAGGGAAACGAAGCACTTGGGGCCAACGCTATGCGCAACTATCCGCACGGCTGGCTTTGACTGTCCGGCAACGTGCATAGCTCAGACAGAGAAACTCGAAGTCCACACACCGGCAACGCTGGCAATCAAGCTAGCCTTAGCACATGAGCGATTACCACTTAATGACGTGGGGAACGCCAAGCGGTTATTCAGGCTATTTGGTAACAGAATCCGGTTTGTCTTAGATATGGACAAGTGGATTGTCTGGACTGGAAAATTCTGGCAATTCGACCACGGAGAGCAGCTAGGACGCATGGCCAAAAGGGTAGTTTCCAGCATCTATGCTGAGGCAGCGAACGCAGATGAGGATATGGCCAATAAATTAGGGGCCTGGGCCAGGCAGTCCGGCTTCGACGCTCGGATCAAGGGGATGATTAACCAGGCTAAAACCCTCGACGGCATTACCGTCTTGCCGGACGAACTAGATAGTAATCCTTGGCTGCTGAACGTCAAGAATGGAACCGTGAATCTGATAACCGGAGAGCTGCTACCACACAGCCCAGATGATCTGATAACCCGGATCATTTCTATAGATTACAAGTGTGATGCTGAAAGTCAGCTATGGGAAGATACGCTGAGGCAGATTTGCTCAAACGATGACGATCTTATCTTGTTTATGCAGAGAGGGCTAGGCTGTTCCGCGACTGGCTCCAATAAAGATATGGCCTTCTTCCTACCGCAAGGTGCGGGTTTTAATGGGAAGTCAACACTGTTGGGTGTAATCCATGACGTGTTAGGGCCATACGCGCACGAAGCAGACCCAAGGGTGTTCATGGTTTCAAGGAATGACCGCACAGGCCCAAATGAAGATATTGCAGATTTATACCGCAAACGTTTTGTATTGAGTGCTGAGATCAACACTCAAATGCGTCTGAGCGTCAGCCTGGTAAAACGCATGACCGGCGGCGAACAGTTGAGATACGAGCGCAAATACGAGCACGGATTCAACTTCAAACCGGACTTCAAGCTCTGGCTGATGAGCAACCATGAGCCAACTATTGCGGATTCGACTAATTCAATTTGGTGTAGAGTTAAGAAGATTCCCTTCAGGCACTTCTTTGGTCCCGAAGAGCGGAACCCTAGTCTACGGCAGCAGTTAGTCACGGAACATGGCGAAGCAATCCTAGCTTGGCTCGTACATGGTGCGATGGAGTGGTATGAGTTTGGATTATCTGAGCCGATGGTAGTCAAGACTGCAACAGAGGAATACCGAAGGTCCCAGGACGTGCTACAGGAGTTCTTGGCCGAGAAGTGCAACATAGAAGAAAATGCCACTGTGTTAGGCCATGACCTTTATCGTTGCTATCAAAACTGGTGTGCTGCGACTGGAGAAAAGGACGTGCTGGGCAAGATCAACTTTGGCAAGCTACTAAGGGAAAAGGGATTTTGTACATTCGCAGGAACAGGCAACGCTCAATTTTGGAAGGGGATAGAATTATCAGAGGGGGTAATTAATTAAAAGTTAATTCTTGTAAGGCTTCTTCTATAAAGTGTTATATACGCGCGTATATAAAGATTTTCCGAACAAGCCTTGAGGGTTTTAACTTTTAACGGTTTTTTGACAAGCTCTTTGGGCTTATATGGATAATATATGGAGCACGATGGACGGTTTTAGAACTTTTGGGAGTAGGTTAAACAAAATGGTGCAAAAGAGCCAGAGATCTCTCCCCCGGCTCTGTGTGCGAGGGGGCGGGTATGCTCTCCCTACGCCGACCCCTTATTTCGCCAAGTGGTACAAATGCACCACCTCATTATGTTAAGGGTAAGGGGAACAATGGCTGAAAAAGAGGTGAAACACCTTGAAAAATGCCCGTCCTGTGGCACCGAGGGCCCGGTAGAGCACTGGACGAAGGTTGACCGGGTGCTTGAAAGCATCGAGTGCTTCCCATGCGGGAAAATTTATGGGAGAATTATGGGCTGTGCGCACACAGGAAGCTGGCACTATCTCAGTATAACTGAAGCTCATGCGTTGATAGCTTAGCCCGGGGCTACAGATAGCGAAATGGGGATGAAAATGGGATAAAGGACGGCGGGTAAGAACCTACTTGTCTGTGTGGCAATTCCCTAAAGAGCGCTGAACAGAGTTAATCCGGTGTCCGCACTGCGGGGGAACGGTAGCGGTGAATGGTTTAGGACGGAAAGCGTTTGATATGCCAGTCACTAAAGTTTGTGACGCTCTACGGCTTCACCGTAGCGTAGTGACGGCGGCTAATGAGCTGGGGTGTAGCCGCGCATACATTTACAAAGTCCTGAAAGCCGATGGGCTAACACCGGCGGAAGTAATAAAGGTATTAGCAACAAAAGATAACAGTTTGTTGCATAAGGGGGCGGCAAGTGACGGACGGTAAGAATGAGACGGCCTTGACGGTAAGGGCGGATAATGCCGCTTTACGCAACAAAACTTCTCAAGTGTTCGCAATTCAACGGGCGGAAGCCGGAGCCGACGACTATGTACCGCACGTCAGCGCGGGCCAGGTCAAGCTAATGGCAGTGGTGGCCGGACAGAATAAGCGGCATGGCGAGCGAAACGCCTTGCTAATCAAGTTTTTGTTTGACAGTTGCCTGAGAGTAAGTGAGGCGCTAGGGGTAAGGCCCGTTGACTTGCAGCGGACGCCGGACGGCTGGACGGTGCGAGTGTTGGGTAAGGGCAGCAAGCCGGGCGTGGTAGCAATATCAGCCAGCATAGCGGCTGAGTTGCAATCCTACTGCTACCGGGCCAGGATAGGCGAAAGCGAGCGCATATTCCCGCTGAGTCGGTCACAGGCTTTCAGGGTAGTGACCGAGGCTTTTGACAAGGCGGGCATACCGAGGCCGTCAAAGGAACGTGACCACGTGGGCGGCGTCCATATCCTTCGGCATAGCGGGGCTATTGAGCGCCTACGGCTTACCGGCAATCCGAGAGCTACCCAAAGCCAGTTAAGGCACAAATCAGCCTTAATGACCCTGCGCTACTTAAAGACATTAAGCGCGGATGAATCATTGAAAATTCAACAAGGCGTTGAACTATGGTGAGACTAATAATAGTCCTAAAAAACAGGGCAAAGAGTGTTGACATTCTACAGATATGTCCTTATAATAACAGGCATGAATAGTATTGAACTTCCGAAATTAACCTGTACCAGGTGCGGACATACGTGGATACCACGCACATCACACCCTAAGAATTGCCCTAAGTGTGACAGTCCTTATTGGAACAAGCCAAAGGTAAAGCAATCAGGGCCAAAAAGGAAGGTGAAGCCATGAAAGCAGGTGTCTATTGCCGGGTGTCTACAGACAATCAGGAGCGCGAAGGCACGAGCCTACACACGCAGCTAGAGGCTTGCCAGAAGCATTGCCAGACTAAAGGTTATCAGATAGCCTATCAATTCAGTGAGGCATATTCAGGCTTGAGCCTGGAACGGCCTAAGCTGAACGAAGTGCGCAGCCTGATAAGAGACAAACAAATAGCCGTTTTGGTGGTTTACTGCTTGGACAGACTGAGCCGCGATCCGGTGCATGGTGTTATTCTCACTGAGGAACTTGAAAAGTACAAAGTTGCACTTGAAGCAGTAACCGAGAATGTCGATAGCTCCGATTTGGGCAAGCTGATAAGCTATATCCGGGGCTATGCCAGCAAGCTAGAGGCTGAGAAGATACGGGAGCGCTGCACACGCGGTAAGCGGGCCAGGGCAAGGGAAGGCCGCATACCTGGCGGCGGCGGTACAACTATTTACGGCTATACCTATAAAAAGGTGTCAGAAAAGAACGGCGGGCGGCGGGTCATAAACGAAACTGAGGCGTCCTGGGTGCGCCAGATGTATCAATGGCTAGTCAATGAGGGCTTGTCTACCAATGCGATCACCTATCGTCTGAGGGCTTTGGACGCGCCTACCAAGTTCGGTAAAATGTGGAATAGGCACAGCGTACAGGCGATACTGATTAACCCGGCTTACACTGGCAAGACCTACACTTTCACCACCGTTAGGGGCCGTGGGCGACTCACCCGGCCAGAATCAGAGTGGATTGAGATTGAGGGCGTTACACCGGCCATAATCAGCCAAGAGGTATTTGACGCGGCACGGAAACAGCTACAGGTAAACCGGACTAAGACAGTACCCGCTACCAAGCATGAATACCTCTTGCGCGGGCATTTACGCTGCCGCCAGTGTGGACGTGCCTACGTGGGCTGCATAGCCCGCAGGAGCCTGCAGAACGGCAAGCAATATGTCAAGCTATATTATCGCTGTATGGGCAAGTCGAAGGTCGACGTGCCGCTTGAGCGGTGCTGTAACAAGGGCTGGTCCGCTAAGAGGCTTGAGGGCATGGTATGGGCCGAACTTGAACGCTATTTGAGTGACCGTGACCTTATAAAAAATGAGCTTGAAAAAGAGCGCCAGGACGCGGGCCAGTTAGGGGCATTTGAGGCTGAACTAGAGCGCGTGGAGCGCCAGCTTAAGGCAGCTGATGGTGAGCAGCGCCAGCTTTTACAGTGGGCCTTAAAGGACTTCCCGGCTAACCTAGTAGAGGCAGAAAATAGGCGTCTGAACAAGGCGAAAGAAACACTGAAGGCTCAAAAGACCGAGCTAGAGGCACAGCTTAAGGCCAGCCAGGACGCCGTTATCAAGGTGCCGAACCTTGAACGCTTTATTGAGGATATGCAGAAGCGATTGCCGGAACTGGACTTTGAGGGCAAGCGCCTTGCCTTAGATATGCTCGGTATCATGGTATACCTTGACGGTGAGAATGTGGAAGTCACCGGCATAATTGATCCTGAAAAACAGGTGTTACGCTGCCCAAGCAATATCAGTTGCACGGCTCTGGCCCTCGGCAAAAACATAGATGACGATTGTCCCCATAAGCAGGAGCTTTGCGACATGCTGGCCGAGGACTCGGGCTCGTCATCCCGCATCTGGGGGAGGCTCGACCCTAACGTAGCCCGCAGGGCGCTGGGCATAGAGCCAGACCTTAAGGAGTGAAACCTTGGAATATGATTTTAGCTGGGTATACTGTCCTGAATGCAATATTACCCTTGTCTTTGAGTGCCGCCTGGAGAAAGATGGAGGGCGCACCGAGATGATAGTCTGCCCTAAATGTGGACTCGAGTTAGGAGAGATAAGAGCTGACTGCGGCTGTGACTGCATCGGTATGGCCTGCGGCTATATCTACCCGGGGCGACCCTGCTGCGGCGGAGGTTACTGAGAATCTCACTTCTTGGACTTCGGCTTCTTGGCCTTCTTGAATCCGGACAGGTCCAATCCCTCAACCCAGGCATCGTTCAATTTCTCGAGCTTCTGCTCCCGCTTCTTGCCTTTCCGCCAGAAATCCTTGCACCCTTCTTCGGGCGTGACATTGGGCCGTTTGGGGTTGCGGCAGCCCCGCCAATCATACTCACAGTAGTTGCATAAAAAAGTCTGCTTCAAAATTCTCCCTGGGTCTACGATAAAATTTTGAACTGATTAGCAAATCCGCGGCAGTTGCTCGCCGACCAGCATATCCACGATGCGGGATGCGCCCATGCGGGTCTTCATCACCACCCGCCCTAGGTGCTCCGACACCACCTCGCCGATAATGGCAGCCTCTTTGCCGTACTTGTTGCGGCGCATCACCTCAATCATCTTCTCTGCGCCATTCGCAGCCACCACGGCCGCCAGCTTGCCCTCGTTGGCTACATATAGCGGGTCGAATCCCAGCAGCTCGCAGGCAGCCTGCACCACTTCATGAACCGGTAAGTTCGCTTCCTCTATCCTGATGCCCACCCTGGAACTCTCGGCGAACTCGTTCAAAGTACTCGCTAGCCCTCCTCTGGTGGGGTCGCGCAGGCAGCGTATCTCGACACCGCTATCCAGCATCTCGGCCACCAGCTTATTCAAAGGAGAGCAATCGCTCTTGACAGAGGAGGAGAATTGCAGACCCTCTCGCTGGCTGATCACAGCGATGCCGTGGTCGCCTATGGAGCCGCTGAGTATGACCTTATCGCCTGCCCTGGCATTGGAGCCCGAGATTTCCACGCCGGGCGGGATAACCCCTACGCCGGCGCTGTTGATGAACAGCTTGTCGGCACTTCCCTTGTTCACCACCTTGGTATCACCGGTAACCACCTTGACCCCGGCCTCCTGAGCAGCCTTCTTAATCGAGCCGATGATGCGCTTCAGGTCGGACATGGGAAGACCTTCCTCGATAATCAAGGCTATGCTCATGTATTTGGGGACAGCGCCGCTCATGGAGAGGTCGTTCACCGTGCCGCAAACCGCCAGTTTCCCGATGTCGCCCCCGGGAAAGAAGATGGGATTGACCACATAGCTATCGGTCGTAAAAGCGAGGCGCCCTTTAAGCTCGAAAACCGCTGAATCATCCAGCTTGTTCAGAAAGGTGTTGTCGAACAGGGGAACGAAGTTCTGCTTCACCAGGTCGTGGCTGAGCTTGCCGCCGCTGCCGTGAGCCAGCAGAATCTTATCTTCCATAGCCCTCTCACTGTGAGCCTATCACATACTATAGTCCCAGTCAACGGCTTCCGAATCTTCTTGACACCCCTGTCCTCTCAATATATGATGCTACCATTCATAAAAAGAGTTCATTAGCAATGTGTAGAGTTGACGGTGGTGTTTAAATAATGACTTTCAAATCAATGACAAAATTTGGCTCTCTGTTTGCCCCAGAAGGAGCAATTTATGTCGCTAGGGGCAAAGAAGGCGTTGTTCAGCTTTTTGCCGACATTTGTAAAAGCGCGTTGAAGTTGAAAGGTGAGAAAATAACGCCAGCAATTGAAAAAGAAATCCTAGAAGTAGTTCAAAAAAAATTAGATGAAATGGATAGTGAAATTAATATAGAAGGAATACCAGACAAATTGATGCCCCTATTTGAAATCAAGAAAAAATCTAAAGTCTTAGGATACTGCAAGAACCTCGAATTATCAGAAAGCGAATTGTTCCTTCTGATGCATAATTGTTATCAAATAGGCTTCAAGCATAGAGCTAAGTTCACAGAGTTCATTCCTACTCACCTAAGAATTCTAGACTCTGACATTTCTGCTATGAAGAACAGAAATTCTCGTCAATTTTTAAAAAAGGTACGTGGGGTTTTCCAGGAGCGGAAACGAATCCACATTCATGTACTCGAGAAGGATAATGAATGGCATTGTTTCTATTACACTTACAGCGATATAGAATCTGGTAATAAAAGTCACTGGAACTATGGTTCCCATCTTCATTACGTGAGCTACCTATGGCCTAATCTAAGGAAACGTCAAGTCTGGGAATCATTTGACCAGCGTACTGTTGAAATCCAAGGGAGTGCTCACATTAGACTGCGACCATTCGTTTTTGATTCGAACAGGTAAATCATTAGTTAGCGGATGAATTTTCAATACCCACATACAGGAGAATTAGTTCTCCTAGCTGAATTAGTTACCGGCCAACCTCACCGTACTGAAAATAGGCGGCGCAGGTGCCCTCGGAGGAGACCATACACGGCCCTATGGGGTGCTCAGGGTTGCACACCTTGCGGAATAGCTTGCAGTCCAGAGGAGTCTTTACGGCACGCAGGACGTCTCCGCAGATGCATCCCCTGGGCTCAATCGGCTTGCCAGGCCTGATTTCGAAATTGTGCTCTGCGTCGTAGCTCTGATATTCCTTCCTCAACCTCAGTCCGCTGCCCGGGACAACGCCTATACCCCGCCAGTTCCCCTCACATACCTCGAAGACCTTATCCATAAGCTCCAGGGCTATTTTGTTGCCTTCGGGTTTCACGCCGCGGCGATAGGCTATCTCCACCCTGGGCTGCCCGATTTCAATCTGAGCCACCAGCATATCAACACACTGCAAGATATCCAGAGGCTCGAAGCCTGATACGACGCAGGCGATTCCGTAGTCGCGTGGTATGAACTCGTAGGGCCGCGAACCGATGATGGCGCTGACGTGTCCGGGGCAGATGAGGCCGTCAATCTTCACCTCACCGGAATCAAGCAGTGCTTTTACTACAGGGGGACACAGCTTATGCAACGATAGTACATAGTAATTGTCTATGCCCTGCTGCTGCGCCTGGAGCACCGAGGCGGCGACAGTAGGAGCAGTCGTCTCAAAGCCGACGCCGATGAATATGACCGGTCTCGAGAGGTTGCTCCGAGCAATCTCGATGGCATCAAGCGTGGAGTAGACTATCCTGATATCCTTACCCTCTGCTTTGGCCTGCTGCAGGCTGGAACGGCTTGCAGGCACCTTCATCATATCGCCAAAAGTGGTGATGATAACACCGGGCAATTCAGCTAAGGCGATAGCTTTATCCAAATCAGCGTTGGCGGTTACGCAGACAGGGCAACCCGGCCCCGAAAGCATCGTGATATTAGGCGGCAAAAGCTGTCTGAGGCCGTGCCTGGCGATGCTGACGGTATGACTGCCGCAGAACTCCATAAGCCGTGCCGGTTTGGTTGACCTCTGTCGAATCCTGGCTATCAGGCTCTTACCTAATTCAGCATCGCGGAATTCGTTAATATATTTCATCTTCGTTATTATGAGGGGGTTCACCAATCATTTTTTCAACCCCTGCACCCCACGACCTTTGTAATCCCCCTGTATCCCCCTTTAAAAAAGGGGGATTTGACGCTAAAGGAGCTTTGTACCTGAACCCCTTTTAATGAACAAACTCATATTATGTCAATTCAGCCGGAGGACTCTCTGTCCTCGGCCTCGGCGATCTCCTGAAATATCTTAAGAGTCTCCTGAGCCTCCTCCTCGTCGATAACGTTTATGGCATAGCCCGTGTGAAGCAGCACATAGTCGCCCACCCTAGCCTCGGGTGTGAGCATAATGCTGGCCTTGCGGCTCACCCCGCCGACCTCCACCTCGGCCTCCACGCCATCTATTGATTTGACCTTCGCCGGTATTGCCAGGCACATAATCTCAACCCTCTTTCATGCCCTACAGGTAGGTTGGAGCATCCGCGCCAACCACGTCTTGTTAGGGGCGAACCAATGTGTTCGCCCTACCCCTCAATTCGGGCAGACACATAGGTCTGCCCCTACCCCGTCCTGATGAAATTGGCGATGACTGCCTGGCCCAGGGAGACCCCGCCGTCGTTTGTGGGTACTTTACTGTGCGTGAGCACCTCGAACCCGGCCTCCTCCAGAGCAGCCGCCGTCAATCTCAGCAGCAATCTATTCTGGAACACGCCGCCGCTTAAAGCCACCCTGTTAATGCTACTCATCTTTGCCAGACGTTGGCACATCTGCACAACCATTTCAGCCATAGTGCGGTGGAACTTCATCGCTATTCTTGACTGGGACATATTGTTTACAATGTCTTGAATTATGGCACTAAACAAACCCTTGAGATGAACGATGTTCACCCCATTTTGTTCAACGATAGCGAACGGGTAAATTCCGCGCTCGCTCTCGTCCGCTGCCATCTCCATCTCGATAGCTGCCTGAGCTTCGTAATCTATCCTGCCCCTGATACCGATTAAAGCTGAGACAGCGTCGAACAGCCTGCCGCAGCTTGAGGTCAGGGGCGAGTTGATTCCCTTCTCCAACTGCTTCTTAATAAGCTCAAGCTCCTGATTGTTCACCTCTTTCAGAAAAGCTAAATCTGGCGTCAGCGCATCTTTGCCCAGCAGCGTGAGCAGATAGCTGATAGCCATGCGATAAGGCCGCTCGATAGCGACCGTGCCGCCGGGCAGCGGCACATATGCCAGATGCCCTCCTCTTTCGAATCCCTTGTAGTCTGCTATAAGAAACTCACCGCCCCATATATGTCTGTCACTCCCGTAGCCCGTACCATCGAATGAAACCCCTATCACTTTATCTTCAACGCCGTTCTCCACCATGCAGCTTACAATGTGGGCGTGGTGATGCTGGACCGGGATAAGCTTCAGCTCCTTCTGCTTATCGCCGAGCGACTTCGCGTACTTAGTGGACAGGTACTCAGGGTGCATATCGTAGGCCACTATCCCTGGTTCGATGCGGAACAGCTTCTTGTAGAGCTCGAGTGTAGCCTCGAAGTGCTCCATCGTCTCCAGATTTTCCAGGTCGCCGATGTGCTGGCTCACAAATGCATAGTTATCCTTAGTCAAACAAAACGTGCTCTTAAGCTCAGCCCCGCAGGCCAATATCTGCTTTGCCTGGAAGGGAAGATGGACAGGGTATGGGGCATAGCCGCGGGCCCGTCTCACTATCTGTGGCTTGTTCAACTCCACAACAGCCACGCTATCGTCGTAGCGTGAGTAGATGTCGCGGTTATGTTGCAGAAAATAGTCAGGTATGCCCTTGAGCCGCCGCAATGCTTCGTCATTGTCCTTGGCAATGGGCTCCTCGCTGAGGTTGCCGCTGGTCATCACCAGAGGCAGGCCAGTCTCTCTAAGTAATACATGATGCAGCGGGGTGTAAGGCAGCATCACCCCGAGATATTTGAGATTAGGCGCTACCGATGGCGATATCGTAGAGTCCTCCCTCCGTCGCAACAGCACTATGGGGCACTGCGCCGACGTCAGCAACTCCTCCTCAGGTTCAGATACCAGGCAATGCTTTTTCACGTCGTCCAATGTGGCAACCATTATGGCCAGGGGCTTGAAAGGACGCCTCTTTCTCTCCCTGAGCAGCTTGACTGCCTTTTCGCTGGTAGCATCGCAAGCCAGGAGAAAGCCGCCGAGCCCCTTTACAGCCAGAACTTTCCCCTGCTTGAGAAATCCGGCGGCGGTAGCCAGAGCATCGTCACACGGCACAGTATTCCCAGCACCGTCAACTAGCTTCAAACTGGGGCCGCACCTGGGGCAGGCATTGGGCTGGGCATGGAAGCGCCGGTCCATAGGGTCTTCGTACTCGTGCTGACATTGAGGACACATCTTGAAGCCGCGCATGGTGGTCTTGGGACGGTCATAAGGAATGTCCTCGATGATAGTGAAGCGAGGGCCGCAGTTGGTGCAGTTGGTGAATGGATAACGATAACGCCTGTCGCCCGGATTCAATACCTCACCCAGACAGGGCTTGCAGGTAGCAATGTCAGGCGAAACAAGCTGATACTTGCCTTCCTCGGCAATGCTGTGTCTAATCTCAAAGCCGCTGTAGCCCTGCGGTGTATGGCTGGTTACAGAGACGTCTTCCAAACGCGCCAAAGGCGGTGCCAGAGCTACCAGCTCATCGAGAAATCTGTCTAAAGCGCTCCTCTCCCCTTCCACCTCGATCTTGACATCGCCCGAGGTGTTGCATACCCATCCCTTGAGATTGTGTTTGGTGGCAAGCTGATAAACAAAGGGACGGAAGCCAACCCCCTGCACTACACCGCGCACGCTGATGCGCAAGAGCTCTAAATTCCCTACCTTAATTGCACACCTCCACCAATTCATATTATACAGGAAAGTGACGTTCAGGGGAAATTCGAATCACACTCATCCATCTAATAAGTTGATTGACTCTTCAATTAGCCTTATAGTATTGCAGGGGATGAAAATGGGTAGCAGCAAAATCCTTGTCGTTGAAGACGACCAAAACCTGCTCGATGTCCTGAAGTACAACCTCGCCAAAGAAGGCTATGACGTACTCACCGCTGCCGATGGTGTAGAGGCCTTGGATACTGCCCGTAGCAAGAAGCCCGACCTGATTGTCCTCGATATTATGCTTCCCAGGATGGATGGACTCGAGGTCTGCCGCATCCTGCGCAGAGAGATGACTGTGCCCATCCTCATGCTCACCGCCAAGGCTGAAGAAACCGACAAGGTAGTTGGACTTGAGCTGGGCGCTGATGACTACATGACCAAACCCTTCAGCATCAGAGAGTTCCTGGCTCGCATCAGGGCAATGCTGCGCCGCGCAGAGATGATGATAGCCGCTAGCTCCGCTCAAGAAGCGATTCCATCGCTCATTAAGGTCGGCGAACTGGAGATAGACCTCGCTCGCCACACGGTATCCCGAAGCGGTACCCTTATCGAGCTGAGCCCCAAGGAGTTCGACCTCCTTGCCTTCCTGATTAAGAACAGGGGGCAGGTATTCAGCCGCGACCAGCTACTGGAGAAGGTCTGGGGCTATGATTACGCAGGCGATACCCGCACCGTAGACGTCCACATAAGGTGGCTAAGGCAAAAGATCGAAGCAGACCCAGCAACCCCCGGCCACCTTTTGACGGTGCGGGGCATCGGCTACAAATTCGAGGGATGACAGTGTTTCGCAGTATCAGATGGCGCATAGGCATAGTTTTCGCCGTATTCGTCATAGCATGTATAAGCGGTCTCGGCGTCTATTTGTCCCAGAGGGCCGGAGATGAATCCCTGGGCGTTAATCTCGTTATCGTCATTGGAGATGTCATTGCCGCAATCATCGCTATTCTGCTGGCGTTTCAGATATTGCGAATCACCACAGAGCCAATCAAAAAATTAACTCACTTGTCCAGGAAAGTGGCTGAAGGCGAACTTGAACTCGACCAGGATTTCCAGATAACGTCCCGGGACGAGGTGGGCGAGCTTGCCACAGCATTCAAGCAGATGGCAGCCAGGCTCAGGGAAATGGTAGCCCTCATCACTAATGAACGCGACAGGATGGCAACTATCCTATCCAACATAGATGATGCCATCTTCATGGTAGGCAGTGACAGCAAGATAACCACAATGAACCGCGCAGCAGAGAATATATTCCAGGTTTCAGAGAAGAAAGCCCTGGGACATACTTTTATTGAAGCAGTGCGTGACCATGAGGTCAACGGGATACTTCAGCGCTGTCTGAGCACAAGAAAACAGCAAACCGGAGCTGTGGAGATAAAGCCCAAAAAACAGTCTTTGACAATTATAGCCACGCCCTTACCGGGTGACGGCGGCTGTCTGATGCACATCCAGGACCTTACCGAGTTGCGCAGGCTCGAGATGGTTCGCCGGGATTTCATCTCGAACATATCCCACGAACTTCGCACTCCTATAGCCTCAGTTAAGGCCCTGGCTGAAACACTGAATGAGGGTGCTATAGAAGACACTGCGGTAGCGAAAGATTTTTTGAACAGGATAAATGTCGAAATGGATAAACTGGCTCAAATGGTGCAGGAACTGGCAGAGTTGGCCCACATCGAAAGCGGAGAAACACCTCTCAACAAAAGACGCGTCAACATGGCCGACGCTATAGGGCATGCTGTGGACAGGCTCAGGGCACAGGCTGACCGCGCGGGGCTCAACTTCGATTTTGTTATTCCTCCCGCCCTGCCTGAGGTGATGGCCGACGAGTCGCGCGTGGAGCAGGTTCTGGTCAACCTCATCCACAATGCCATCAAATTCACCACATCCGGTGGTAAAATTACTATCTCCGCCAGAGCCAGGGACACTGATATTTTAGTCTCAGTGGCCGACACAGGCAGCGGCATTCCCGCAGACGATTTGCCCCGGATTTTTGAGCGTTTCTACAAGGCCGATAAATCCCGCTCCGGCGGCGGCACAGGGCTGGGCCTGGCAATCGCCAAGCACATCATCGAAGCCCACGGAGGTAAGATTTGGGCGGATAGTGTGGAAAGAAAGGGCTCTACTTTCAGCTTCACTCTGCCCCTTGAGCAGAAGGCTTAATAACCCACAAAAAGTTTAACAAAGCTTTAACAAAACCTTAAACACCTCTTAACAATCGCCTGCTAATCTTAACTAAGAAGCATGAAGAAAATCCTGTTTGTATGTGTTCACAACTCGGGCCGAAGCCAGATGGCTCAGGCCTTTTTTAATAGCTATGCGAAGGGCAAAGCACAATCCTTTTCTGCCGGAACTCAGCCAGCCAGCCACACGGACCGCACCGTGTTGCAGGCCATGAAAGAAATAGGAATAGATATCAGCTCTCAGCACCCCAAAATGCTGACCCTCGAGATGGTGGAAAACGCTGACAAAGTTGTCACCATGGGCTGTGGAGTGGAAGGTGTTTGCCCCGCTACCTTTGTTCCCACCGAAGATTGGCAATTGGAAGACCCCGAAGGCAAACCCATAGAGCGGGTAAGAGCCATTAGAGACGAGATCGAAACAAAGGTAAAGAAGTTGATTGAGGAGATACAGGATATCCTGCCTGACACGAGTCCCATAACTTAAATAAAGTGAACAGGAGGCAAAAAGTGAAAATTAGAAAGAGATGGAAATGGCTCATATTTCCTGCGGTAGCAGCTTTGCTCGTGGCAACAATTTTGCTTGCCGGATGCAGCAGCGGTAACACCGTGAGCCTGAACGGTGCGGGCGGCACATTCCCTCTACCTCTGTACACCAAGTGGTTTGCCGAATACTATAATCTCACAGGCGTAAAAATAAACTATCAGCCGGTCGGTTCCGGTGCAGGTATCAATCAGATTACAACAGGCACCGTCGACTTCGGCGCCAGTGACGCTATCATGACTCCTGAACAGCAGGCGAAGGCGGAGGCCGCTGGGGGCCCGATTCTGCATATACCGATGACCAGCGGCGCAATCGCTATAATCTACAACTTGACCAGTATCAGCTCGGGACAGCTCAAGCTTACAGGTGATGTCCTGGCGAAGATATACCTGAAGCAAATAACATCCTGGAATGACCCTCAAATAACAGCTCTGAACCCGGGATTGAACCTTCCTAACACGCCGATTGCAGTGGTGCACCGGTCTGATGGTTCGGGCACTACCTTCATCTTCACAAACTATCTCTCGAAGGTAAGCTCCGACTGGAGCACCCAGGTAGGCAGTGCAACTTCGGTCAGTTGGCCCGGAGATATCGGTGCCGAGAAAAATGCCGGGGTGGCAGGTATGGTACAGCAGACACCTGGCGCCATCGGTTACGTTGAGCTGGCTTATGCCGAGCAGAATAACCTGCCCTGGGTATTACTGCAGAACGCCGCAGGCAATTACGAAGCTCCTACCCTGGCCGGAACCACCAAAGCGATGGAGGGCGTTGTTTTACCTGACGACATGAAAGTCATGATTACCGACTCGTCTAACCCGGACGCTTACCCGATTTGCGGCCTTACCTGGATACTGGTCTACGTAAACCAGACTGATAAAACCAAAGGTGAAGCGCTGGTAAACGCGCTCTGGTGGGCGATACATGATGGACAACAGTATGCAACGTCGCTTGACTATGCCCCCCTATCAAGCACGGCGGTGGCCAAGGCGGAAAACGAGATAAAGTCCATTACGTACAAGGGGCAGCCATTGCTCAGTCCATAGGGCGGCCAGGACAGCAATCAATAGGAGGAATGCAGGGAGGTGAACCCTCTTCTGCATTCGCTGTTTGTCTCGCAAAGGAGGCAGGAGAGCAGTAGGCGCGATGAAGTATAACGCACCGGATATATTACCACCTCCAGGGATAAAAGGCTGGATATTTGGCCGCCACAGGCGCTTCGGCGACAGGATATTCTCGAATCTTACACTTGTTTTTGCCCTGGTCATAGTCGCGATTCTGTTGGGCCTGGTTGTAGTCCTGAACATAGATGCCGCGCCATCTATCAGCAAGTTCGGGCTTTCCTTTCTCAGTAGTACATCGTGGGACTCGGTCAAAGAATCATTTGGTGCTCTTCCAGCAATTTACGGGACGCTGCTAAGCTCGGCAATCGGCGTTCTAATCGCTCTACCGATAAGCCTGGGAGCAGCTATTTTTCTGGTGGAAATGGCGCCATCGTGGCTGCGAGGACCGTGCTCTTTTCTCATCGAAATGCTGGCGGCCATACCCAGCGTAATCATCGGGTTGTGGGGAATCTTTGTTCTGGTGCCGTTCTTGAAACCGATTGAGACCTGGCTGGGAGACCATCTGGGGTTCATCCCGATATTTCACGGGCAGGTGTTCGGTTATAGTTTCTTTTCCGCAGGGGTAATCCTCGCGCTGATGATTATTCCCATCATCACCGCGGTGAGCCGGGACGCGATTCGGGCTGTCCCTGACCATCAACGGGAAGCAATGCTAGCGCTGGGGGCAACACGCTGGGAGACGATCCGCCGGGCAGTCCTTCCTTATTGCCGCTCCAGACTGGCAGGAGCGACAATCCTGGGGCTGGGCCGCGCCCTCGGTGAAACCATGGCGGTGACTATGGTCATCGGTAATGCATACAAGTTGACCGCCTCGCTTTTCTCTCCCGGCACTACTATTGCCAGCAAGATTGCCAGTGAGTTCGGTGAGGCTTCTAGCGGGCTCTTCATTGGCAGCCTCGTAGAACTGGCACTGGTGCTCTTCGCCGTCACACTGCTGGTAAATGTGGTTGCCCGCCTGCTTGTGTGGCGTTTGACAGCAGGGAAGACGGCAGGTGAATAATCATGTCTGAAAATAGCCAGTTACGACGGAAGTGGTCCAACCGGGTAATGCTCGCCCTGAGCGGTTGCGCCGCCGGACTAGCTATCATGATTCTGGCCCTTATCCTGGGTTATATACTGTTCCACGGTATCTCTTTCATCAACATAGGCTTCCTTACCCACGCAGCCAAACCGGTTGGTGAGGCTGGCGGCGGAATGCGCAACGAAATTATCGGCACCCTTATCTTGATAGGGCTAGCTTCAATACTGGCTATCCCGGTGGGACTGATGGCAGGCATTTTCGTGTCCGATTTCGCCGGCCCGAAAATGGCTGCGACAGTCCGGTTCGCAGCGGATATACTAGCTGGAGTGCCCTCAATTGTGGTGGGCGTGTTCGCCTATGCCATTTTAGTCCGGCCAATGCACTCATACTCCGCACTCTCAGCCGGTGCAGCGCTGGCAATAATCATGGTTCCCATTATCGCCCGGACAGCCGAGGAGTCATTGCGTCTGGTACCAAACTCAATGCGAGAGGCAGCGCTCGCCCTGGGTATCACGCGGTGGCGAGCAGTGGTAGGAGTAGTTATACCAGGCGCTCTCACCGGCATTGTTACCGGGGTAATGCTGTCCATTGCCCGCATTTCCGGCGAAACTGCTCCGCTCCTCCTCACAGCCCTGGGCAGCAACTTCGGCTTTCAGGGCCTGACCAAGCCCATAGGGGCGTTGCCGTTGCAGATATACCACTACGCCCTGTCGCCTTACTCGGACTGGCAGCAGCAGGCCTGGGCCGGAGCTTTCCTCCTAGTACTGCTGGTTCTTGGTATAAGCATCCTCGTCCGTTGGATTAGTGGTCGCAGGCATGCGTGATAAGTCCGGAAGAATAGAGTAATATTTAAGAGAGGGAAGAAGAATGGCTACGGTATATGATAAGGTCGGTCACATTACTAAACAGGACAATACTTGTGAAGTGCCAACCCACCTTGAAGGTAATAAAGGTATTCTGGAAGTCCAAAACCTGAGTGCCTGGTATGGGAAAATGCTGGCAATCAAGGATATTAAAATGAGTATTCAGTCGAGAGCGATTACTGCTATTATCGGTCCCTCCGGCTGCGGAAAGTCCACATTCATTCGCTGTCTGAACCGAATGCATGAGGTCTCGCACGGAGGTCGAGTAAGCGGCAGCGTTTTTCTGGACGGAAAAGACATTTACGCCAGAGATGTCGACCCCGTTACCATACGCCAGCGTATCGGCATGGTCTTCCAGAAGCCGACCCCTTTCCCCACGATGTCCATCTTCGACAATGTAGCGGCAGGTCTCAAGCTAACACGCCTCTGGAGCCGGCGCGGCGATTTACAGGAAGTTGTGGAACGCAGCCTGTGCCAGGCAGCCCTGTGGGACGAGGTGAAAGACAAGCTTAACCAGTCCGGGGCTTCTCTCTCCGGCGGACAGCAACAGCGTCTCTGCATTGCCCGGGCTTTAGCTGTAGCGCCTGAGATAATATTGCTGGATGAGCCCTGCAGCGCTCTTGACCCGGCAGCTACTCTCAAAATTGAAGATTTGATGAGAAGTCTGGCCCAGGCATACACTATCGTCATTGTTACCCATAACATGCAGCAGGCAGCGCGGGTATCGGATATGGCAGCTTTTCTGTTGATGGACCAGGACCGGGCAGGTATACTGGTAGAATATGGGAAGACATCTCAGCTATTCGCCAATCCCAAAGACAAACGGACCGAAGACTACATCACCGGCCGCTTTGGCTAAAGGAGTGTCAACATGCCAAGAACAAGTTTCGAGCGACACCTTCATGAGCTTCAAGATGATGTCCTGGTTTTAGGCAGCATGGCTGAGAAGGCTACTTACCGCTCTATGGAAGCCCTCAAAAACAGGGACTTAGAGCTGGCAAAGCAGGTCATTGCAGATGACGACGAGATAGACCGAAAGCGTTTCGATATCGAGGAGAAGTGCATCGAACTCATCGTTACCCAGCAGCCTGTGGCCAGCGACCTGAGGATAATTGTCGCTGTTCTGAACCTCATTATCGACCTCGAAAGGATAGGTGACCATGCTGAGGGAGTTGCTAAAATAGCCATTATGATCGGCAATGAGCCCCCTCTGAAGCCCCTCATAGATTTGCCCCGCATGGCACAGAAGACAGGTGATATGCTGAGACGGAGCCTCGATGCCTTCGTCAACCGCGATGCAGAGGCAGCCAGGCAAATTGCCAAAGAGGATGATGAAATTGACGCCTTATACGACCAGGTCTTTCGAGAGCTACTTACCTACATGGCAGAGGACCCCAGGACCATCACCAGGGCTACCCGCCTCATCTGGGTAGCACATAACCTGGAGAGAAGCGCTGACAGGGTCACCAACATCTGTGAGCGTGTCGTTTTCGTGGTCACCGGGAAGATGGAGGAGATAGGGGTTTCCAAATATTAGGATATTGCTTGATGGGCGAGCTTGCCAGCTCTAAAGCTTTACCGCCTTAGCGGTATGCACGTCGGGGATAGCCAGAAGCCGCTGACGTTGCTCCTCAGTCAACTGCTCATCGACAGCAAGCACCATAAGCGCGGGGCCTCTCGGTTTAAGGCGAGCTACCAGCATCGAGCTGATATTGATATCGGCGGCGCCGGTTACCATGCCCACCGCACCGATGAGGCCGGGACGGTCGAGATGGTCGCTGAATATCCAATAGCCTCCCGTGGGAACAATGTCGAGCCAGTAGCTGTTGACGCGAACTATATGCGTCTGGCCCCTCATCAATGTGCCTGAAACTGTAGTCGTTCCCTTGTCGGTGGTTACTTCAACAGTGATAAGACTGGCATAGTTCTCGCACTTCGCCGTCTTCTGCTCTACGACCTTTAACCCGCGGCTTTGGGCAATGACATTAGCGTTAACAAGGTTAACCCGTTCATCGGTCATCGACTCCAGAAGCCTGCCTATGATGGTAGCCTTGAGAGCGCTGCTATCGTAATCGGCGATCTCGCCTTCGTACTTAATCACAATAGTGCTTAAACGTCCCTCAGCGAGCTGGATGCACAGCCTAGCTACGTCGGAGGCCACAGCCAGAAACGGCGTCACCATCAATGCAGTCTCGGGAGATATCAGAGGGACATTGACCGCATAGCGGGCAGGCTGGCCATTGAGCACAGTCAAAACCTGCTCCGCTACATCCACTGCTACGCTCGTCTGGGCCTCGGCAGTCGATGCAGCGAGATGAGGAGTCACAATCACCTTATCGCTTTTGAGCAGGATATTATCCAGAGCTGGCTCCTTGGTGAAGACATCTACGGCAGCCCCGGCTACCTTGTCCTCCTCGATGGCATGGTAAAGCGCTTCTTCATCAATCACCCCACCCCGCGCGGCGTTGATAAACCTCACTGTAGGCTTGACCATGCCTAATTCTTTCTTACCTATCAGCCCTTTTGTCACAGAGGTCAAAGGGACATGGACTGTGATGAAGTCGGAGCGTTTCAGCAGCTCCTCCAGGGATACCAGCTCCACACCCGTGTGGTTGGCCTTCTCCGCGGAGACAAAGGGGTCATAGACGATAAGTTTCATCTCCAGACCTTTGGCCATCCTTGCTACCTCGGAACCCACACGACCCAGCCCAACGATACCCAGAGTCTTGTTGCGCACCTCGGTGCCCATGAAGCCTTCCCGCTTCCACTCGCCCGATTTCAAGCGAGTGCAGGCTTGAGGGATATGGCGGGCAAGCGAAAGCAACAGGGCTATCGTATGTTCAGCAGTGGAGATAGAGTTGCCTGCCGGAGCGTTGACCACTACAATGCCGCGCCTGGTTGCCGCATCGACGTCTATATTATCTACGCCGATCCCGGCACGGCCGATTACCTGGAGCTTTTCCCCTGCTTCGATAACCTGAGCAGTGACCTTGGTTTCACTGCGAACCACCAGTGCATCGTAGCTGCCGATAATATCTATCAACTCCGCAGGCTTCAGCTTCAGCTTTATCTCAACATCAGCCTCCGGGCGCAGGACATTTATACCCTCTTCGGCAATATTATCGGCAACAAGAATCTTCGGTTTCATATCACATATCCTTGCCGCTTACTTATGCGGCACTGCGTATCCTACTTTGGGCAAAGCCTGGCGCAATTCCCTGAGCAGGTCATCGATATCGGAGTCAGTCACACAGCCGAGGTGGCCGATGCGGAATATCTTCCCCGCCAGGGTGCTCTGCCCTCCTGAGATGACTATGCCGTGTTCATCCCGCATGACCTCTTGAATCCTCTTGGCGTCGATTCCATTCGGGGCATTGACTGCGGTGACCGTATTCGAAGCGTATTTCTCATCGGCAGCATACAGCGTCAATCCCAGTGATTTCATGCCATCCCTGGTCTTCTGTCCCAGACGTGCATGTCTGGCGAAGATATTTGACATCCCTTCCTCCAGCATCATCGCCAGAGCAACATCTAGAGCGTAAAATATAGAAACCGCCGGAGTCCAGGGGGTCTGCTTCTTCTGGAGAAAGTTCGCCGCCAAAGTGAAGTCCCAGTAGAAACGCGGCATCTTGGCAGCTTGATGCGCCTGCCAGGCGCGCTGGCTGAAGCTGACGAAAGCCAGGCCGGGGGGCACCATCCAGCCTTTCTGCGAGCCGGTGACCACCACATCGCAGCCCCAGTTATCAACCTGTAAATCGATGCAGCCCAAGCTGCTGATAGCATCGACCAGGAGCAGCTTGTCGTGCTTTCTCACTATAGAGGCGATAGCTTTCAGGTCGTTGGTCATCCCTGTGGACGTCTCGTTATGCGTGACCAAGACCACCTTTATCTTGGGGTCAGCTTTAAGGGCTTTATCCGCAGCATCGGGATCAACAGGCCGGCCCCAATCGAACTTTACCCGGGTCACATCGGCACCGAACCGCTCCGCTATGGTAGCGAATCTATCCCCGAAAACACCGTTGGAGAGCGAAAGCACTTTGTCTCCCGGGGACATGGTGTTGACGACAGAGGACTCCATCCCACCGGTGCCTGAAGAAGTGAGGATGAAGATGTCGCCCTTGGTTTGAAACAACTCTTTGAGCCTCGCGGTAGCCCGGGTCATCAGCTCTGCGAACTCCTTACCGCGATGGTTAATCATCTGCTTGGACATAGCTTGAAGCACATTTTCAGGGCATGGCGTTGGGCCAGGGATACGCAAACTCATCAGGGTCTCCTCCTCAAAAAGACTAAGTTACAATAATAACTTAAAGGTTGCCAGGAATCAACTGCCACTGCATCGTGGATTTTGTAAATCACAACGTTCTGCGTGAATTCCGCCAAAACATTCTTTTAATCGGGTATTCTCCCTTGAGGAAAGGGAGATTACATACCTTTCCATCTTCAAAATCCCCCCTTTTGTAAACTTGTCCCTGGCTCAGACCAGGGAGAGGGCAATGGGGATTACGTAGGGGCAATTCATGAATTGCCCCTACCACGAAAGGTTGGAGCAGGTGCTCCAACCTACCCATTCGGATGCCTCCCAATCAGCCCGTTTGGGCGGGTTGGGAAACCCGCCCTACAATAAAATTGCCCCCCAAATCGACCATAGGGTAGGGGCTCTGTCCCCTACCAGGGAATGCGGGTGCCAGAGCACCCACGCTATCGAGAATCCAAGGCTGTCCCGTGATTGAACTTTGTAGTTACCTTGCCAAGCGAATCAGGTCAGGAAAGCCCGATGAATTGGGCAACCATAATGACCTTTCTGCTCTGGGGGGATGATAACATCCCACCAAAAACACATGCTGTGGATGATAACATCCACAGCGAGCAGAAGATTCACACTTTCCTATAAAAGGGAACCAAGGGGATTACTTATTACTTATTGGCGAGCCATCCTTTCGTCCCTTCCAGGTTCCTGGTCGACATGCTCAATATATCTTCAATGGGATACACTTTATGAATGCCTTTCATTAATGTGTGAATGCATGCGCCGAGCCCATAAAACAGCATTGAAAATTGCTCGTTGAACCTCCGCTCCAGTTCATCTTTTGTAGATGGCACACCACTTGTAAAGACACCTATATGGAAAATCGACCCATATAGCGTACCATGCAAAGCTTCAGAGGCGTCATCATAGATCGCCAAAATTGCCAACATTAGAAAGCCAATCTGAATGTTCCCTTTCTCTGAAATAATTTTCAACATTTCCTCCAGATTGGATGTAGTCCAACGCGTTATTTGTCGACCTTTCTTGCTAGTATAGAGTTCCACTGCTTTCTTAAGTTCCAATTCTTTGTTTAAATCGATAGAACCAGACCATTCCAGCTTAGCAGTCAGGTCACCAACAGTAATGCTACGCTTTAGGACTCTAACCGCTTTTTGCTTCGTATAAGCCAAGTAATTTAAGTACTCTGTTTCTTCACAGAACAATAGGTATAGATATGAAATCAAACGCTCCAATAACGACCTAGCCAACATGAAGCACTCGTTCAGTTGACCGTAGCAGAACAAAATACTGATAGACTTGCCTATCTCATGCAAACTGAACAATAATGGATAAAGAGAGTCTATACGGCTACCTCGTACATTATCAAGTTCATAAAACTGACGCTGATATAGTTTCTCAAGCAGACCGAGTTGGTCACTATAAAAATCAAAATAGCGACGCATTAACCCTTTAGACCCAAACTCACTTAAACCAGTCATCTATTCTTTCTCAAGCTAACATCGTTTTGCCATCTGCGTGCTCTTGCCATCCGCTTGCCCTTCCCAAACTAACTTTAAAATTGTAGCTCTTCAAAGGTAATATAGCAAGAAACTATTACTCTGAATTTAAGATTAGGCTACTTCCATTCGCTTATAACCCGTCAACATATATCTCCTTAGTCAAAGCAAATTTAAAATCGACATCGCTCTAGCATGGCTATGTTCTATGGTTCATAATAAATTCGTCCTTTCATTATGAATCAGCTTGGGCAGTTAGCTTCGGGGGTTGCAACCTCCCCGATTCCCTGCTAAAATTTGCCATATACGGAGATTATCGTGATCAATGCCCCGGTTTTGGTACTGAATCAGAATTACGAGCCGCTCGATGTCTGCCGCGCCCGGCGGGCCATTGTCTTGCTCTGGCGGGGCAAGGCAGAGATGCTGGAGAAGAACTCAGGTTCAATCAGCAGCGCCTCCATGACTATCGACCTGCCCTCAGTGATCCGCCTGGTTTACCTGATTAAACGTCCCCGCGTGCAGCGGAAGCTGAGCCGCCGTGAGGTATTTCTGCGCGACAACTATACCTGCCAGTATTGCGGCAAGCAGACCAGAGACCTCACCATTGACCACGTCGTCCCGCGCCATCTCGGAGGCAAACATACCTGGGATAACGTGGTGAGCGCCTGCAAGTCCTGCAATCAGCGCAAAGCAGGACGTTCGCCCAAAGTGGCAGGCATGGATCTCCGCCACCAGCCCTCTGCACCACCCATAGTTGGCTACCACATAGTGTATCATCGCTTCGACGAACACCCCGAATGGGAGAAGTATATCCCCATCCGTAACTGAAAGAGGCGCAGGGCACTGCTATTTTCCCTGGTAACTAAAGTAAACTTGACAATACTACTAAAGTTGGTATAATTATTATGTCTATCGATCCTTCCCTAGAAGGACGGTAAGATTCTCTGGATGCACCTTTAAACATTAGTCGCTTGGATCGGACACGACCGAGACGGCAGAATAGAATAGAGCAGCTCTCAAAGCCTTCTCGGATTAATGTCTGAGAAGGCTTTTGTAATTTCCGGGAGAGATGAGAAGGATGCCTAAGATCGGCTTCATCGGGGCAGGCACAGTGGGCACAGCGCTGGCGATAACGCTCCATGAAAGAGGCTACGCCGTGATAGCGGTTGCCAGCCGCAGCAAGTCGTCAGCAGACAGGCTGGCATCGAGGGTGCCCGAGTGCAAGTCGTTCGAGAACAAACAGTCCGTTGCCGATGTCGCCGAGCTTGTCTTCATCACCACCCCCGACGATGTCATCGGACAGGTCGCCTCAGAGCTCAAATGGCACCCCGGACAAAGCGTAGTTCACTGCAGCGGCGCCCACTCACTGGATGTGCTTGAGCCCGCAAAACGAGACGGCGCTAATGCAGGCGCCTTCCACCCCCTGCAAACCTTCGCCAATGTTGCCCACGCCATAAAGAACATCCCCGGCTCCACCTTCGCCCTGGAAGCAGAGGGGGAGCTTTTAGAAACGCTAAAAAATATGGCCCAGGACCTCGATGGAACCTGGGTAAAACTTAGTGCAGGCGACAAAGTGCTCTACCATGCAGCAGCAGTTGTCGCCTGCAACTACCTGGTAACCCTGATGCAGATGGCTACCGACCTGTGGCGGACCTTCGACGTGTCCACCCCGGAAGCAACCCGCGCTTTACTGCCATTACTGCGCGGCACCCTCAACAATCTCGAAAATATCGGTTTGCCCAACTGCCTCACCGGCCCCATTGCCCGCGGAGACCTGGGAACCATAAAGAAGCACCTGGAGGCCCTGGAGAAATCGGCCCCGGCGCTCCTTTCCGCTTACCGGGAGCTGGGACTGCAGACTATCCCCATAGCTCTAGGCAAAGGGAAGATAGATAACGACAGAGCTGAAGAGATGCGTCAACTTCTAACTAACCCGTGCAGGAGGGACATAACATGCGAACCATGCTCAAAGGAAAAATCCACCGCGCTCGCGTAACCGAGGCTAACCTGGCGTATGAAGGCAGTATCACTATAGACAAAGACCTCATGGATGCTGCGGACATCCTGCCCTACGAGCAGGTCCATGTACTGGATGTAGACAACGGAGCCCGTTTGGTGACCTACGCCATAGAGGGAGAGCGCGGCTCCGGGGTGATCTGCATTAATGGAGCTGCTGCCAGGATAGTTACCAAAGGAGACCTGGTCATCATTATCTCTTACTGCACTGTTAGCGATGCTGAAGCGCACAGCATTGTCCCCAAGCTGGTCTATGTTAACTCCAGGAACGCTATCGCTAAAAAGGACAAAGAGGTTTGCCCTGCTTTCAGCGACAACTGAGTCTTTCAGCCCTTGCTGTCTGCGGCTAATGCTCAGAGGAGGTAGCCGGTGAGAGTCACCATTACCCAGATCAAAGAGATGAAGCAAAAAGGCGAGAAAATCGCCATGCTCACCGCCTATGACTACTCCACAGCCAAGCTCATTGACGAAGCAGGGATACCCCTAATACTCGTTGGAGATAGCCTGGGAATGGTGGTTCTGGGCTATAGCTCGACCATCCCCGTTACCATGGACGAGATGATCCATCACACCAAGGCCGTGGTCAGAGGCGCGACTAGGGCGCTCGTTATCGGCGACATGCCTTTCATGACGTATCAGGTATCCGTTGAGGATGCTCTGCGTAACGCCGCCCGCTTCATGCAGGAGGGTGGCGCCCAGGCAGTCAAGCTCGAGGGCGGCGAGATCATGGCAGAGACAGTGAAGAAAATCGTTTCGTATGGCATACCCGTAATGGGGCACATCGGACTCACCCCTCAATCGATAAACCAGCTTGGTGGATTCAAAATCGTAGGCAAGACGCCGGAGGCGGCAGTCCGCATGCTCAACGATGCTATAGCCCTCGATGAGGCTGGCGCTTTCGCCGTTGTACTTGAGTGCGTGCCCGAGCCGTTATCGAAACTCATCACCGAGTCGATAAGCGTGCCCACCATCGGCATCGGCGCAGGTAAGTACTGCGACGGGCAGGTACAGGTAATAAGCGACCTCCTGGGTCTATACACCGATTTCATGCCCAAACACGCCAAGCAATACGCCAAATTGTTCGAAATCATCAAGAAGGCGACTGCCGATTATATAGCCGAAGTCCAGGCGGGGACTTTCCCCACCCCTAAACAGAGCTACGCCATGGATGAGAGCGTTCTCGCCGAGTTGAAGAAGTCTTCACGGAAACACTAAACGCCGATGAAAGTCATAAATACTATCGCCGAGATGAAAGAGGCACGGCATAAGCTCAGGGGCTCAGTGGGCTTCGTGCCTACTATGGGCTACCTCCACGAGGGTCACCTCGAGCTGGTGCGCATAGCGCGTGCGGAGAATCGTAATGTGGTCGTGAGCATCTTCGTCAACCCTGCCCAGTTCGGCCCCAAGGAGGATTACGCCTCCTATCCCCGCGATACAGAACGAGACCTCGCCATGCTCAAAAAAGAAAGGGTGGGCATCGTGTTCATGCCCAGCGCCGAAGATATGTATCCCCCCGGATATAGCACCTGGGTAGATGTGGAAAAAGTCACCGAACGGCTGGAGGGAGCTGTCCGCCCCGGTCACTTTCGCGGTGTGGCTACAGCGGTCAACAAGCTGTTCAACATCGTCGATCCTACCAGGGCCTACTTCGGCCAGAAGGACGCCCAGCAACTGGTGGTAATCAAGAAGATGGTTGCCGACCTCAATATGAACCTCGAAGTCATCGCTGTGCCCACGGTGAGGGAGCCCGACGGGCTGGCGATGAGCAGCCGTAACGTATATCTAAACCCGGAGGAGAGGAAATCAGCGCTGGTACTTTACAAAGCATTGACCCTGGCGCAGAAGCTCTGGAATAAAGGCGAAACGAACGCCGGTCTTATCCGCAAAGAGATGAGCTCGCTTATACAGAGAGAGCCGCGTGCAGCCAGAATAGACTATGTCAGCATCGCAGATGCCGAGACCCTGGAGGAGCTTGCCAGAATAGACCGCCCGGCGGTGGTCTCTCTAGCGGTCAAAATCGGCAAGCCCAGACTCATCGACAACATAATACTGGGGGCCTAATAGCCGGTTACAAGCCGGCTATTTATATTTTGAGAGGATGGGGGAGACACCCCCATCCTCTCTTTTATTTCATGCTTTAACTGATTACTGAAAAGCGCCTGTACCTCAAACATGGGTATGGGTAAATATCAAGGCGATAAAATAAATGACCATGATAACTGCCCCTAGTGGAATTCCTATCCTTGCCCATTCTCCCATGTTTATCTTCAGCCTCTCTGCCGCCACTATGTTCGGTATATTGCCCGGTATCAGCATCCCTCCGGCAATGAGCAGGCCCAGGATAGCGCTGAGAATCTGAAATCGTGTCATAAGAGGCCCTATCTCTACAGCAGTCAGGGTGGCATTATCGAGGAACGCAGAAATCGTGTTGATCCAATAAAGCACCCAGGGTGAAATCTTATCTAAATACCACACTATCAGTGGCTTCATGCCTTCACCCAGCAATATGAGTGCGGCAACGAAAATAAAGACCTTAACCGCTCTAATTATTACTCCCCTTACGGTCTCGCTATACGTGGAATCTACGGTCTCGGTCTGAAGAGAAATATCGCGGCCGATATACACCACACCGAAAATAGCCAGGGCGATGACGCCGGGGATTACATAGATTCCGAAGATATCTACAGGAAATAGGAATCCGGCATTGTACGGCGCTCCCGTCAGCTTACTCACCAGGATGGTGGATAAAGGCTCGCCCACCGGCGTTAAAACAGCACCCAGGCCCGCAGCGAAACAGGTAACGATTATGGTCTTTATTTTGTGACGCCGTGAGAAGGGAAGCACCGCCACGATTTCAGCCAGGATGACAGCCGTAACAATCACCGAGATAATGCTGGAGAGCAGACCCAGAATAGCTATGAAAAGGAAGAGGAAGATTTTGGGGCCGAGCCTATCGGCCAGATTTACTATGCCGTTGCGGAAAGGTTTGTTGAAATGGTGTATGAGAAGGCCAAATATGAGCACCACCTGGAAAATGCCTATGGGGAGTGACCGTATTATAACCGGGGCTTTCAGGGCGTCTTTCACCAGCCCCCAGCTCCAGAGCCCGGAAACGCTCACGGCGATTATGCCCATGACCAGGAAGAATGGCTCTAGATGTTCCCCTATTTTCTTAACTCTGAAAGGAAGGACCAGCACCATTAAGGTTATGATAACTAGTCCTATGACTATGTAGAGGACCGGCTCCTGCGCGATATTATCCAACTAATCTTTCTCCTGATTTCAAGGTTTCAATTATAAGCCAAGCTCCCTGACCAGGCAAACTTATTGTCGCTTCAGAACGCTATCGCAGGCTGAGAAATTGTCTCACCCAACTCCATTGTGTTAAACTAAGACGAGATAAGGAGAATGCATTTTGAGAATCCTGGTCACTAACGACGATGGCATTGCCGCCAGGGGGCTTTGGGCGCTGGTTCGAGAACTCAGGAGAATAGCTGAAGTAGTTGTAGTCGCTCCTGACCGCGACCAGAGCGGGATAGGGACGGCAGTCACCCTGCACCACCCGGTGAGAGTAAGCCCCGTGCCGGCAGGGATTACAACGGTCAAGAGCTATTCCGTTGAGGGCACCCCGGCCGACACTGTTATTTTAGCTTTGAAAACACTATTAAAAGATGGCGTAGACATGGTGTTCTCAGGCATCAATGAAGGTTCAAACCTGGGCAACGATGTTCTAATCTCAGGCACAGTGAGCGCTGCCCTGCAGGGGTACTTCTATGGACTGCCCTCTGTTGCTATCTCTGTTGCCGCTATCAAAAGGGTACGCTTCGATGTGGCAGCTAAGTTTGGCGCTCTCATCGCTCAACAGGTTGCTGCCAGCAATATGCCACAGAAGTTTTTGCTCAATATTAACCTGCCCAACCTGCCACTTGATAAGATTGCCGGAATCGAGATAACCCGGCTCGGCGAACGAAGCTATATGGACAATATCAAAGCGGGGCACGATGGGAAGAGAAAATACTACTGGATTGTGCGCGGCAAACCCGACTGGAAAGAAGTAGAGGGAACAGATATCTCCGCGCTGGGGAAAAAGAAAATCTCAATTACGCCGCTTCATAGCGACTTAAGCAGCGACATACATCTTGAATCGCTGGGTAAAGCGTTTTCCTCGTTGTTTCAAGGTCTGAGGACAGGTAGTCCCCGCACACACACCAAATCAAAGTAGACCCTAACCCAAAGTGCAGTGCTCCCGGCTACTTTCCCTCTACCCAAGGGGACGTAACTTACTTCTTGCCGCCGCAATCTGACTGTCGAGGATAGCACCCTGAGCCGCTGCCAGCTTGGCTATCGGTATTCTAAACGGGCTGCAGCTCACAGAATCAACACCGGCAGTGTGGAAAAACATGATGGAGCGCGGCTCTCCGCCATGCTCTCCGCAGACACCAATATCCAGCTCTTTCTTCTCCCTGCGGGCCCAGGTTATAGCGGTTTCCATCAGCCTGCCCACGCCCTTCACATCCAGAATCAAAAAGGGATTGTCCTGAAGGATACCGGCGTCAAGATATATGGATAAGAACTTCTTTTCCACGTCCTCCCTGCTGAAAGAATATACAGCCTGGGTCAGGTCATTAGTACCGAAAGAGAAGAAATCGGCCACCTGAGCAAGCCTTCCTGCTCGCATGCAGGCGCGCACAGTCTCCATCATTACCCCAAACTTAACGCCCCTATCTTTAACCATCCTCTTTACCCAGAGGAGCTCCTGGGAAGTAACCACCTGCGGCACCATGATAGAGACATCGCAGTTGACCTCGGCGCAAGCGTCGGCAATAGCATCGATCTGCATCTGGTAAATCTCAGGATAGGTAACAGCCACCCTGACACCCCGGTGACCCAACATAGGGTTTGTTTCCCTCAACTCGCGTATTCTTCGCTTGAGCTCTGGGTCCGTTGTCTCCGCTTCCGAGGGCAGGAACTCATGCAGAGGCAGGTCGAGAAGCCGGATTATGATAGGCATCCCTTCAAGCTCTCGGAAGATCGCCATGAAATCTTTTTTCTGCAGCTTGTGCAGCAGGACCAGGGCCTCAGCCCTTTGCTCCGGGGTCTCCGCCAGTATGAACGCTCTGATAGCAGAAAGCCGCTCCTCGCCGGTAAACTGCCGCTCGGTGCGGCAGAGCCCGATACCCTCAGCTCCGAACTTTCTAGCCAGAGCTACGGTTTCCACCGTATCAGCATTAGCCTTCACCCTCAGTCTCCTGAAGCTGTCAGCCCATGTCAGCAACTCTGCGAGCTCGGGGCTGCCTTCGGCTTCTGTCAGCGGCAAATCGCCGAGATAGACTTTACCCGCACTGCCATCAATGGTAATAATATCACCCTTATTGACGGTATGTGAGTTAACCTCGAACTTCTCAGCATGAAGGTCTATTTTCATCTCCTCAGCCCCACAGATACAGGGTTTGCCCATGGCTCTGGTGACTATGGCTGCGTGGGAAGTAAGGCCGCCCCGGGATGTCAATACCCCCATAGCGGCTGAGACACCGAGGATATCATCAGGGCTTGTCTCAGGCCTGACCAGTATCACTCGCTCGTTCCTCTTCATGGCCGCCACAGCATCCAAGGTATTAAATACTACCTTCCCCGAGGTTGCCCCGGGGGCAGCGCCCAGTCCGCTGGCAATAGCTTGGTATTTCTCCACGTGCTCAATGCGCCTGTGCAGGAAAGACCTCACATCTTCGGCAGACACCCGCAGCAGAGCTTCCTGACGCGAGATAAACCCTTCCTTCGCCATCTCAACTGCGATCTTAACCGATGCCCGGCCGCCGCGCTTGCCCGACCTGGTCTGGAGGATATAAAGCTTGCCTGACTCAATAGTAAATTCCACATCCTGCATGTCGCGGAAGTGGTTCTCCAGTATACTGGCTACCTCCTCCAATTGAGCATACATGTCAGGCATTTGCGATTTGAGAGCATCCATAGTCTGCGGCGTTTTGCGGCCGGATACCAGGTCCTCCCCCTTAGCTTCGGTTATATATTCACCGAACAACACTTTTTCGCCTGTGCTGGGATTGCGAGTAAACATCACGCCCGTCCCCGAATTCCCATCCAAATCGCCGAAAACCATGGCTTGAATTATGGCAGCCGTGCCCATATCAGCAGGAATATTGTTGAGGCGGCGATATTCCACTGCCCTGGGATTGTCCCAGGAATCAAAGACCTTCTTTATAGCGGAAAGCATCGCCTCCCGATCCCTCACATCAAGTACCGTATCCATCATCCCCGGCATAGACGCTGCCGCCGAGGAGCGCACCGATACAGACAGCCCTTTCCCTAATTTCTTCCGGGTCTGCTTCTCCAGAGCTTCCAATGCCTGCTTGATTTCTTCTTCAGGGAGCTTGCCAGTGCGTTTGTATTCCTTATAGGTTTCAACTGATACTGCAAAGCCCGGAGGCACCGTGAGCCTCAACTTGGTCATGGCAACCAGGTTGGCCCCCTTGTTGCCCAGAAGGTTTTTATCATCCCAGGCGCCTGTAAAGTGGTAAATTGTGGACATATGTTACCCTTTCCCCTAAATTCTACCCAACTCTAGTCCGTATGGATGTTGTTCCCTTAGATGACGACTGATTCTCTTTATCTACATATTATATATTATCTACATATTATCAAAGGCTTTTTGCCCTGAGACAAGAGGCTAATGCGAAATATGCCGACGTGCACGCAATCCAGCGGCTGGTACATACAATTGCTCAGTATAATCCTTTATCATTCGCCGGGCACTGAACTTGGGCACGACCGAGCTAATCGCCTCTTTGATAACACTAACCCAGTTATGAGGCACGCCACCACGGTCTCTATCATAATAAAGCGGCACTATCTTCTCTTCCAACAGACGATACAACGCCTCTGCATCAGCTCTATCTTCCTCTTCCGAGCTGTATGTCCCGGGGCCATCGCCAATCGCCCAGCCGTTTTCTCCATTGTAACCTTCGTACCACCACCCATCCAATACGCTGAGGTGAGGAACTCCGTTCAGCGACGCCTTCATACCACTGGTGCCACATGCCTCGTTGAGACGCCGCGGCACATTCAGCCATACATCTACACCCTGTACCAGGTAGCGCGCCATGTGCATATCATAGTCTTCCATAAAGGTTATCCGACCATGGAAATCACGGTCGGTGGCCAGGCAGTAAACATGCTGAAGCAGGCCCTTTGATGGAAAATCAGCGGGGTGAGACTTACCAGCGAATACTATCTGAATAGGACGCCAGCGGTCCTTGACCAGCCTCTTCAGACGTTCGACATCCTGGAAGATAAGCGCTGGCCGCTTGTATTCAGCAAACCGCCGCACAAAACCAATAGTGAGCACCTCGGGGTGGAGCAAGGCTCCCATCGCCAGCACCTGCTGCGGCATTACCTCAGCTTCTGTCCACCGTTGCTGCGCCCAGTCGAGCATGGCTCCCTTGAGCTTGCGCTTCAGAGCCTGACGCACCGCCCAGAGTTCCTCGTCGGGGATATCCATCACTCGCTCCCAGAGCTTGGGGTCATCGTGCCTGTCCATCCAGTCCTTTCCCAGATATTTCTCGTAAAGACGCGCCATTTCCGAGGCAATCCAGGTAGGTACGTGAATCCCATTGGTAACATGTGAGATAGGCACCTTCTCTTCCTTAATATCCGGCCAGAGCATATGCCACATTCTTCTTGAGGCTGTACCATGTAGCTGGCTCACAGCATTGCACTTATCAGCAGTTCCTAAGGCAAGTATCGTCATATTGAAAGCCTGATTACCCACGCCATTCCCCTGACCCAGTCCCAAAAACTTCCCCTGGTCGATCCCTAGCGAACCCCAGTAATTATGAAAGTACTTCTCCACAAGCTGGGAAGAGAAAACGTCATGCCCGGCAGGGACCGGCGTATGGGTGGTGAAAATGGTAGTTGCCCGCACCTTTTTCACGGCTTTGTCAAATGTTGCACCCTGCTCCACTTCCTCGCGGATACGCTCCAACATCATGAAAGCTGCATGGCCTTCGTTCGCATGCCAGAGGGCCGGTTTGATGCCCAGGGCCCGGAGAACGCGCACACCGCCGATCCCCAAAACTATCTCCTGCTGGATGCGCAGCTCCCGGTCGGCTATGTAAAGACGGGCGGACAATTGGCGGTCCTGAGGAGTATTTTCCTCAACATTAGTATCCAGTAAGTAGAGGGTCGTGCGGCCCACCTGGATTTGCCAGGCGCCAATATATACAGGCCTATTGTCCAGTTGAACCTCGGCCAGTGATTTGCACCATTGCGAGGAAAGGACAGGAGCCATAGGCGCTTCGCTAAAATCCAACTGCCTGTATATCTCCTCCTGCCAGCCATCAGCAGAGATACGCTGATGGAAATAGCCCTGGGGATACATAAATCCCACTCCGACCATCGGCAGCCCCAGGTCGCTTGCCTCCTTGCAAATATCGCCAGCAAGGATTCCCAGACCTCCTGCATATATCGGAATCGAGCTGTGGATAGCGAATTCCATTGAGAAGTAAGAAATAGGGCCCTGCAGCACGTCGGGATATTTGGTGGTAAACCAGGTATTATCGTCTGACATGTCAGCATCAAATGCTGACATTATGGAATCATATGAGGCTAAAAAGGCGGGATCGCTGGCAGCCGCCTGTAGTTTATCAGGGTTAATGTCCCTCAATTGCTTGACCGGATTACGCCCACTCGTTAGCCATAGTGTATAATCCAGCGCCCTGAACAGCTCGCGCCCCTGATAATGCCAGCTCCACCATAGATTATGAGCAAGCTCATCCAGCCTATCTATACGCTTGGGCAGTTTAGTTCTTGCAGCCTGTTTCAACATATTTCGTCTCCCGTCCTGGGCAATTTGCCTGTGCTCGACCTGTTTTTGTCATTTAACTACAAACTTGCTAACCAGGTCCCTTGTCCCTATTACATTCAGCTTCTGGAAGAGTAAAGAAAAGCGACCTTCGAGCTCATCACTTAACCCTTTAAGATTGCTTTCAGGGATGTTCCACATCTCCGCCTTGAAATCGCCGAACGCCCTCTTTCGGTTTTTGTACAGAAATTGCTCTTCCGTTTCCCCTTGTTTTCTTTCATTTGCGTATTTATCGGAGATATGTCTATTGATTCTATCCATAAGTTCCTTGGGGAAATACTTGCTTTCATAAATAATATTCTGAAATCCCGTAGCCAGATGCACTTCTCCAGCTCCAACCTGGGGAAAATGATGAAACGCCTCATCGGGAAGGGTAGAGGCTCCGTGTTGCACAGCGCCGCACATACCATACTCCTCACGTGCCAGCTTGGAAAGCTCTTTCAGGGTCTTGAAATCTATTTCTACGTTTGCAATCGACCCGTCGGGCAGGACCACCCCGCCGTGAGTAGTTCCGGTCTGCACGCTGATTTTGGAGATTCCTTTTATATTTGGGCCCAGCCGTTTTAGATACCCCGACATAAATGCCCTGAGGTCCTCCACCGTGCTGTTTCTCTTCCCCACCTCTCCGATCTCACCACCAACAGAGACTGTTACCCCTTTAGGCTCGATACTGCGGATGAACTTTGTCATCTCAGCAGTGACCACGCAGTTCTTCTCCTGCTGCTCATCAAGAGTCTTTTTGCTTAAATCCACGATGGTGGAAGCATCTATATCGATGTTCAGAAACCCGGCAGCCACCGACTCACGGATAAGCTCCTTTATTGCGTTCAACTCCTTATCAGGCTCCGAGCTATATTTGCTGTGGTTAACCTGATAATGATCACCCTGCAGAAAAACCGGGCCCTCGAATCCCTCCCTGATGGCAGCGGCCAGCACGCAGGCAGCGTACTCACCGGGCCTCTGACCTGTATAGCCCATCTCAGAGCGGGCTATCTCGAAGATAAAGGCGCCAACCTTATTTTTCAAAGCGGCCCTGAATACTGCCCTTGCGACATAATAGGTGATGCCGCGGATATTCATGGCCGGGACAGTTATGCCGCTATACATCTCTTTACCTGCCGCTTCGTACAAGCCTTGAATACTAGATACAAAGATGCCTTGCCCGGAAGCTAATTCTCTAATAGTCCGCTGAGCTTTGTCCTTAACTTTAACGTCAGCAGCAAGAGCAGCATCCCTCGCCAAGGCATCGATTTTATCAGGCGCAACAGATTCTTTAGGCATATTATTCCTCCATTCTACCTTAGTATTGTCCGACGCCCGTTGTACCTTTCAGTATCATACTGCGTCTTCACATCAACCAACCTCAGCTTTCCACTCACCTCTTTGAGCAGGACAGCGGTGATCTCACCGTTTCTGTAGCTGACCATCTTACCGAAATCCTTCTTCACCACCAAATCAACAGCAGCGATGCCGAAATACCTGCCCATCCTTCTGTCATAAGCGCAAGGAGAGCCGCCACGCTGCAAGTGGCTCAACACAATACTCCGCGTTTCCAGCTTGGTAGCATCCTGGATTTCGTTAGCCAGAACCTCGCCGATTCCCCCCAGAATCTCATGGCCAAAGCTGTCCCCGCCTTTTCGGGTCACAAACTGAGTGCCACCCGCTGGCTTCGCCCCCTCAGCTATTACGATAATGTCATACCTGTTGCCCTTTATTTTACCCTCCAGGACCAACTCATTGACCTTCTCAATAGAAAAATCGTATTCAGGGATCAGTATAATAAATGCTCCGCTGGATTCTCCACCCTCCAAAGCCAGCCAGCCCGCATGCCTCCCCATTGTTTCCACCACAAATATCCTTTTATGAGAGCCAGCAGTGGTCCTCAGCCTGTCAACTTCCTCTGTGATGACATTGAGAGCCGTCTCAAATCCCAGGGTGTAATCTGTACCGGGAAGGTCCTTGTCAATTGTCTTGGGAATGCCTACGACATTCACCCCCTCCTGAGATAGCTTATAAGCCACCCCCAAAGTATCCTCCCCCCCGAGGGCTATCACGACCTTCAAATCGAGCTTATCTACATTGCTTAATACTGTCTTCGAGCGATCATTCTTAGGGTCATAAGGATTTGTCCGCGAAGTCCCCAGCATGGTGCCACCATATCTGTCCCAGGTCCTCACCAGTTCCTGATCCAGCGGCACAGTATACTCTTTTAAACTATCCGGGTTTGTAGGATCGGCATAAACCAGCCCCTTCCACCCATCTCGAATCCCCAACACTTCATACTGGACACCCCTCTCCCGCTGCAGTCGGTCATCCAGAGCAGTCTTGACAACCCATTTAATAGCAGGGTTCAGCCCGGCGCAGTCTCCGCCACCGGTGAGAATGCCTATCCTACATTTCTTCATAAAACCTATCTCATCCTCACTTTACCTGTCTTTAATTAATAATACTCTTTCAACATTAACATACATAACGCAAGATGTACAATAGTCATTTTGGCCATTCATGAAGGGGAGAAATGGTACTAGCAACTTTATAAACTTTAGTATGGGAAGCTCCTGTGCTTGTGAAGCTTGACAAAGTCCTGAAAAAGTGTTATATTAAATCTAATCTCGGGTGGGCGAACCAGTTAGAGAAGACCAAATCCGCAAGAGGAAACGAGTAGGAAACCAAAGGGACCGGGAGGGCGGAAAAGGTCGAGGAAGCTGGGGAGGTCACCCGAGATTTTTTATGTGCCTGGCTCGGTGCCGGGCTTTTCCTCGCTCATCAGCGCTACAAAAGGCAAGTTGCGGTACTCCTCTTGATAGTCTAGCCCGTAACCCACCAGGAACTCATCGGGGACCTCGAATCCCACATAGGTCAAGGGGGCTTCAGCCAGCCGACGTACCTTCTTATCGAGCAGGGTACAAACCGTCAAGCTGGCTGGCTTATGTTCCCTTAGATGGCCAATGACGAAGCTCAATGTCATTCCGGTATCTACAATATCCTCCACCAGTAGAACATGGCGGCCCTCCAGACTCAGATCGACGTCTTTGGTGACATGCACTGCCCTACCGCTCTCAGCCCCATAGTAGGAAATAGCCATGAAATCCACATCCGCAGGAACCGTGAGGTATCGCATCAGGTCCGCCATAAAGCAGAATACCCCCCGCAGTACACCTACCAATACCGGGTGACGTCCTTCGTAGTCACGGGATATCTCTTTGGCAAGCTGCCGCACCCTTCTCTGTATCTGTGCGGCGCTGAAGAATACCCGCCCTACACCGCGCGTCTTCGTCCCTGCCAGAGGGCCATGTCCATATTTGGCAATCAGACGGTCATAGTCTCGACGTGCCAGAAGCTTGATGTTCACTTCAGGATAGAGTTCCCGCATACGGCGAACCCTGCGGTTCTTCACCCTGGTAAGCCCCGGCTTCAGAGTAGTCATCTCGACATAAAGGTCCAAGACAGGCAGATAAAAATCAGGGGTGAACATCTCGCTGCCCTTGCCATCGTCCCACCTTAGCTCGAATGAGCGGGGCTCATAGAGCCACTCGATCTGGTAGAAGTCGAGGAGATGGGCGAACTCCTCCTCACTGGGATGGGCAAAAGTGGTCGGCTTGAGTTGTGAAGCTAGAGAAGCATGATGAGGTACGACTCTGGCTTCTGATTCTAGTAGAGGTTTTTCAATCTCGGCAAAGCGACCTGACTCCAGGACGATACCGGCCAGATTTGCTGCGGTGGTGAGGAACATCTCCTCCCTTAAAGTGAACTCACGGCTGGTGCGGCTGTAGGCACGCAGGGTTCCCACTACCTCTCCTTTTATTTTCAAAGCAACGCTCAGGATAGAGGAGATATGTTCCAGTTGCGCTAATTCGTGAAACTGTATCCTGGGGTCAGTGGCTACATCGTGGATTGCCACTGTTTTTCCATCTAAGACCTCGGAAAGACTTTTCTCCGATTCCAGAAAGCCCTTCCTGAGATAGCGTTCGCTGAGGCCATGCGAAGCTGCATGAACGAGTCTCTTCCTCTGTGCGTCCAGCAACATGATGGAACAACCCCGGACTCCCAGAGCCCGGGCTGTGGCCTTCACCAGTAAACGGAGCTTCTCACTGGCGGTAAGGCTTGAGTTAACCGCCTCTGCAATCTCACTCAAGGATTTATTGAAACCATGAGTCTGTTTGCTCACCGCAACTTCCTTTCGCTGGCCGGGCGATAATCATCCTTGCTACGTCTCAGGCAGATTATTGGTGCCATTATAGGTGAAGGAAAGGTGTCAAGCAACCTTCTGTAATGAAAAAACATGGTAGTTTAGGAAGCAGACGAAAAGATTACACGTACAGGGAATATAAATACAAGCGTCATTGCTGCCAGTAGATGTCAGAATCACAAAGCAGCGATGGAGTCCCTAACCCACAGCCTCCCTTAGCTTCTTGATGAAATCGCGATGTTTCTGCTCATCACCAATTATCTGCTGCTTGAGCGTTCTCCAGGTAACGGGGCAATCTTTGTACTCAACCCCAACAATCTTATGAATCGCCTGGTCGATTTCTTTCCTGTTGCCAGGAGTCACCTCAACACCGGCCTCAGCCAGAATATCTTTCAAATGGCGGAAATAGCAAGACATCGAATGTTAACCTCTAGAGGAAAATTTGAGGCGCTGAAGACATAAAAAAACCTCGGGTGATCTCCCCAGCTTCCTCGACCTTTTCCGCTTCCTGGTCCCTTTGGTTTCCTACTCGTTTCCTTTTGCGGATTTAGTCTTCTCTAACTGGTTCGCCCACCCGAGGACATTATTTAATGTAACACCCTTTTAGCCCTTTGTCAATATTATGGGTAGAGCATCGTATACAGCTTAATTGACACTTTCTTGACCGCCTACCCTATTTTCTTGACATCTTTTTGACCTCTATATCGCTATAATGCGGCCAAGTGGTACTTATCATATGAATGACCTGATATTTCTAACGATAACTGTATTGTTTTTCCTGGCAAGCCTGGGGCTGATATGGGTCTGTCAGCGCTTAATGAGGCCATAAATGCATATCCTTTACATTATTTCAGGTGTGCTTTCCCTGGGTTTGTTGGTGTACCTTATGCTGGCACTTTTGAAACCTGATTGGTTGGAATGACGACCTTCGACTGGCTTCAACTCGGTCTGTACTTATTTGTCCTGCTGCTGCTCGTTAAGCCGCTGGGTTCCTACATGGCGCGTGTCTATAAGGGTGAACGCACGTTCCTTTCCCCCGTGGTTCGACCTGTCGAGCGCCTCCTCTATCACATCGCAGGCTTGCACGGCGACGAAGAGATGGACTGGAAGACGTACGCCGTTGCCATGTTGTTCTTCAATCTGGTGGGATTGCTACTCCTGTATGCTCTGCAGCGTTTTCAGTCCTCACTGCCGCTCAATCCCCAGAATTTAGGAGCAGTTCGCCCCGATACGGCTTTCGATGCTGCGGTCAGCTTTGCTACCAACACGAACTGGCAGAGCTACAGCGGAGAGACCACCATGAGCTATCTGATCCAAATGCTTGGGTTTACTGTACAGAACTTTCTGTCAGCGGCTACAGGCATGGCGATACTGGTTGCTCTGGTACGCGGCTTTGTGAGGCATTCTGGCAATACCATAGGCAATTTCTGGACTGACATGACTCGAACCATCCTCTATATCTTATTACCCCTGGCTTTTGTACTGGCACTGGCTCTGGTATCACAGGGTGTAGTTCAGACGTTTCACAGCGCTCAGCAAGTGTCGCTCTTACAATCAACACAGGACGCAGGTAATCAAACTATAAACCAGCAGACCCTGGCACTCGGGCCGGCGGCTTCCCAGGTTGCTATCAAGCAGCTTGGAACGAATGGCGGCGGTTTCTTCAATGTTAATTCGTCACATCCCTTCGAAAACCCCACGCCTTTTTCCGACTTCCTGGAGATGCTGGCAATTCTGCTCATCCCCGCGTCGCTGTGCTATACCTTCGGCAAGATGGTAGGGGACACGCGCAAGGGCTGGGCTATACTTGCCGCCATGACTATCATCTTCGTGGCGCTGTTGTCCGTAACCGTATGGGCGGAGCAGAGCGGTAACTCCGCTGTAACCAGCCTCGGCGTTGACCAAACGGCCAGCAATCTTCAGTCCGGTGGCAACATGGAGGGCAAAGAGGTGCGCTTCGGCGTCGCTAACTCAGCTTTATGGGCCACCGCTACGACCTCTGCTTCAAACGGCTCGGTGAATTCCATGCACGACTCATTTACGCCGCTTGGCGGCTTAGTGCCGATGTGGCTCATCCAGCTAGGAGAGGTGGTGTATGGTGGGGTCGGCTCAGGTCTATACGGCATGCTGGCCTTCGTGATAATTGCGGTCTTCGTGGCCGGGCTCATGATAGGACGTACTCCTGAATACCTGGGTAAGAAGATTGAATCATACGAAATGAAGATGGCTTCGCTAATGGTGCTGCTCCCGGTACTGGTCGTGCTCCTGGGAACAGCAATCTCTGTGATAGTACCTGCTGGTAAAGCGGCGGCGTATAACCCCGGCGCACACGGCTTCAGTGAGATACTGTACGCCTTCTCTTCGGCGGGCAATAATAACGGCAGCGCCTTCGCCGGTATCGCTGCTAATACATCATACTACAATATCATGCTTGGTTTCGCCATGCTCCTGGGTCGCTACTGGCTGGCCATTCCCGCGCTGGCCATAGCCGGTTCGTTGGTGCGTAAAAAGAGTGTGCCTGTAAGCTCCGGCACACTCCCCACACATACGCCGCTATTCATTGGCTGGCTCATAGCGGTAGTCATTATTGTGGGTGCTCTCAGCTTCTTACCTGCCCTTTCTCTCGGACCTTTAGTAGAACATCTGATGAGGTAACAGAAGTGACACAGGACCCGCAGCTATCAGGCACTGGACCGACCGAAGGCGTGGCGACTACCTATCCCAGAAAGCAACCACGCCTGGGAGTGAAGGTCTACCGTCAGGCGATTATCTACGCTTTCCTTAAACTCAATCCACGCTGGATGGTGCGCAACCCCGTCATGTTTGTGGTGGAAGTGGGCAGTATACTGACAACTGCTCTGTGGGTGCAAGCACTTCTGGGACATGGTGAAGCAAAAGCCAGTTTCATTGGCGCCATTACTTTGTGGTTGTGGCTCACTGTGCTCTTTGCCAATTTCTCCGAGGCCCTGGCCGAGAGTCGGGGTAAAGCGCAAGCGGCCGCCCTGCGTCGAGCCCGGCAAGAGACTCAGGCCAAGAAACTCAGTCATCCTAAATACGGGGCTGAATATGACCTGGTTCCGTCTAGCGCCTTGAAGCAGGATGATATGTTCTTTGTGGAGGCTGGTGATATTATTCCGGCTGATGGCGAGGTGATTGATGGTATTGCCTCAGTGGATGAGAGCGCCATCACTGGCGAGAGCGCACCCGTTATTCGTGAATCTGGAGGAGACCGGAGCGCCGTCACCGGTGGGACACGTGTGCTATCGGATTGGTTGATAGTGCGAGTAACGGCTAGCCCCGGCGAAGGGTTCCTTGACCGTATCATCGGTCTGGTAGAAGGAGCAAAGCGCCAGAAGACGCCTAACGAAATCGCTCTTAATACCCTGCTAGCAGCATTTACCATCGTCTTTCTCGTTGTCTGCATTACGTTGCTGCCCTATTCGCTATTCAGTGTTGAAGTGAACCATCAGGGCACGCCTATTACTATTACTGTGCTGGTGGCGTTGCTGGTCTGCCTTATTCCAACTACTATTGGCGGGCTATTGCCAGCCATTGGCATTGCGGGAATGGACCGCTTTATCCGACGCAACATCATTGCATTATCCGGCCGTGCGGTAGAAGCTGCTGGGGATGTAGATGTACTATTGCTGGACAAGACAGGCACTATCACTCTGGGCAATCGCCAGGCAGTAGAGTTCATCCCTATGGGCAAGGTGAACGAGCGGGAGCTGGCAGAAGCGGCACAACTCGCTTCTCTGGCTGACGAGACGCCAGAGGGTCGCAGTATAGTTGTATTAGCCAAGGAAAAGTATGGGCTGCGGGGCAGCGCAGGTCGCGACGAACCACGCGGCATGCACTTTATCCCGTTTTCGGCACAGACGCGTATGAGCGGTGTAGACCTGGATGGACTGAGCATCCGCAAGGGCGCCTATGATGCCATCATGGCTTACATTCAACAGCAGGGCAAGTCGGTGCCGCCGGAACTGAAGGCTATAGTTGAGAGCATTTCTAAAGCAGGTGGCACGCCCCTAGTGGTAGCACGCAACGGTGAAGTACTGGGTGTGGTCCATCTCAAAGATATTGTCAAGGGTGGAATAAAAGAACGTTTTATCAAAATGCGAAAGATGGGTATCAAGACAGTGATGATTACCGGCGATAATCCGCTCACAGCAACTGCCATTGCGGCTGAAGCGGGGGTGGACGACTTTCTGGCGGAGGCCACCCCTGAAACCAAACTCAAGCTGATACGCGAATACCAGGCCGGCGGACGGTTGGTAGCCATGACCGGCGATGGCACAAATGACGCTCCGGCGCTGGCGCAGGCCGATGTCGCCGTAGCCATGAACACCGGGACACAACCGGCGCGCGAAGCCGCTAACATGATTGACCTCGAGAGCAACCCAACCAAATTGATTGAAATAGTGGAGATAGGCAAACAACTGCTGATGACGCGCGGCGCTTTGACCACGTTTAGCATCTCCAATGACGTGTCCAAATATTTCGTTATCATCCCTGCAGCATTTGCCAGTACTTACCCCGCACTGAGAGCCCTGAATTTCATGCACCTGTCTACGCCGGAAAGCGCTGTTATGTCAGCCGTGATATTCAATGCACTAATTATCATCGCGCTCATACCGCTGGCCCTGCGCGGTGTGCCCTACCGTCCGGTGGGAGCGGCAACACTGCTGCGTAACAACCTCCTAGTCTACGGGTTAGGAGGGTTAATCGTGCCATTTGGCGGCATCAAATTAATAGACATGATTCTGGTGGCTCTGAGGTTGGCATAGTTCATAACATAGGAGGTAGGCTCTATGCTGCGTCAGCTTCGAATCGCCATAATATTTCTGGCTCTGTTCACCGTGCTCACAGGGATAATTTATCCTCTGGTCGTGACCGGCATTGCTCAAACCGCGTTTCCTCATCAGGCTAACGGCAGCCTGATTGTGAAAGATGGAAATTACACCGGCTCCGAGTTGATAGGTCAGCCGTTCAGTGACCCCAAATACTTCTGGGGCAGGCTCTCAGCGACGGCGCCTTTCCCGTACAATGCAGCAGCCTCCTCGGGCTCAAACTACGGGCCACTCAACCCTGCATTGACTGAGGAAATTCAAGCGCGGATAGATGCACTGAAAGCGGTCGATCCTACAAACGATCAACCAATCCCTGTGGACTTGGTGACCTCCTCAGCAAGTGGCCTCGACCCGGACATCAGCGTCGCGGCTGCTCTCTATCAAGTCCCTCGTGTGGCACGGTACCGCGGACTTAGTGAAGAACAAGTTTATGGCCTTGTAAATCGCTTCATTGAAGGCCGCCAGTTCGGCATCTTAGGCGAGCCGCGAGTAAACGTCTTGAAGCTTAATCTGGCGCTGGATGAACTGAAATAGACTTGCCCGTAACAGAGTATAATATGTGGCTGTGACTTGGAGAGGCAAATCATATGGCCGAAAAGAGTTCTGGCCCTAATCCCGATGAAGTGCTGGCGCGAATCAAAGCCGAGGCCAAGCAGCCAAAGCGTGGCAAACTCAAAATCTTTCTCGGCTACGCCGCCGGTGTGGGCAAGACCTATACCATGTTGGAGTCCGCTCGCCAGCTCAGAAAGGACGTCGATCTTGTTGTCGCCTATGTAGAGACGCATGGCCGGCCTGAAACTGAGGCTCTTCTGGAAGGGCTTGAGATCATTCCACGCAGAGAGGTGGGGTACCGCGGCGTGACGCTGACTGAGATGGACCTGGATGCGGTGCTGGCGCGTCGGCCCCAGTTGGCACTGGTAGATGAACTCGCCCATACTAATGCCCCGGACTCGCGCCACCCCAAGCGTTATCAAGACGTAGAGGAACTGCTGGAGGCCGGAATAGATGTTTACACTACACTCAATGTCCAGCATATCGAGAGTTTACAGAGTACGGTAGCGCAAATGTCAGGCGTCTGGGTACACGAAACAGTCCCCGACACTGTTGTTGACAATGCGGCGGAGATTGAGCTGGTTGACCTGCCTCCCGAAGACCTGCTGAAACGACTTAAAGAAGGCAAAGTCTATGTCCCCCAGCAAATAACGCGTGCAGCTACTAATTTCTTCCGCGAGGGTAACCTCATCGCACTGCGCGAGTTGAGCATGCGCACTGCCGCGCAGCGTGTGGACGAGCAGATGCGGGCTCATATGGAGACTCGTGCTATCCCTGGCCCCTGGCCAACTGTCGAACGCATTCTAGTGTGCGTAAGGCCTGGCCCTCAGGGCAATCGCTTAGTGCACTCTGCTTACAGGCTGGCCTCTCGACTGGGTGCCGAATGGTTTGCCATCTACGTTGAGACACCCGATAGCGCCCAGCTGTCGCCGGACCGGCAGGACCGGCTCATGAATATGTTGCGGCTGGCTGAACAGTTGGGAGGCAAGGCTGCGACCGTTCAGGGACGCTCTGTCGGCGCAGCCATAGCAGAATATGCCAGCAAGAACAACATCACCAAGATACTTGTCGGTAAGCCTGATGATAGACGTTGGTGGAACCTGCCGGGCAGATCAGTTGCGAGTCAAATCATTCGCCAGACCGAACATATTGATGTGTACATTGTCGGCGGCAATAGAGAAGTGCGCCCGAAGCGAGAAGAAACGGCAGCCAGGCAGCTATCACATCGTTGGTGGCGCTACCTTTTGGGCTTGGCATTGGTAGGCTTGTCTACCTTGCTGGGTCTTGCGATGCGTCCCCATTTCTCACCCACTACCATAGTAATGATCTACCTGCTGAGCGTTGTCGTTTCGGCCCTTTACCTTGGCCTCGGCCCTTCTATCCTGGTCTCCGTCCTTGGTGTGTTAGTATTTGATTTCTTTCTTATTCCTCCGTATCTCACCTTTGCTGTGACAGACACGCAATATGTTTTCACCTTCATCGTATTACTAGGAATAGGTATTGTGGTCAGTTATTTGACGTCACGGGTTCGCCGACAAACCAGAGTGGCGCGTCACCGCGAATCCGCAACAGCTACCCTTTATGCTCTAAGTCGTAACCTGACCACCACGATGGAATTGGAGGCTACTGTACAGGCTATTATTAGCAGCGCCAGGGAGACATTTGGACGAGATGCAGCAATCTTTCTGCCCGATGACCAGAATAAGGAAATACTTAAGCACCATGCTGAGAACCCAAACCTTGTCATTGATAAGAATGAAGTCGCTGCAGCAGTATGGTCTTTTCAGCACCGAAAGAGGGCAGGACAGAGTACTGATACGCTCCCTAATGCCAAAGCGCTATATTTGCCGCTGAATACAGCCAGCGGCGTAGTGGGAGTAATGGCTCTATGGGTATCTGACACAACAAGCCAGTTGACGATCGAACAAACACGGCTTTTAGAGGCCTTCGCCGACCTTGCCGCAGTGGCAATTGAGCGCACTCAACTGGCTGAGGAGGCGCGTAATGCGCAAATCTTGGCAGCCACGGAGAAACTGCAAACAGCACTTCTCAATTCAATCTCGCATGACTTGCGCACACCATTGGTGTCTATCATCGGCGTGCTGACCAGTCTTCGAGAAGAAGGAATGGGCCTGGATGATGCAGCCAGAACGAATCTAATCCAGGTCGCGACTGAGGAAGCGGAAAGGCTGAACCACTTGATAACCAATCTGCTTGATGTCTCCAGAATTGAAGCTGGTGCAATCAGGATATCCAGGCAGTCATCCGATGTGCAGGACATAATAGGCGTAGCTTTGGAACAGTTGGGCAGCCGCTCCGGCAGCCACCCTATCAATATAGACATATCCTCAGCGCTACCCTTTGTGTCTGTGGATTTTGGCCTTATCGTACAGGCGCTGGTTAACATTATGGACAACGCGCTCAAGTATTCACCTCCCGATTCGCCTATTGAAATCAGCGGGCGGCAGGTTGCCCAGCAGGTCGAGATCGAAGTGGCGGACCTGGGGGCCGGTATCCCGCCTGAGGACTTGCAGCATGTTTTCGACAAGTTCTATCGTGTGCACCGCCCAGATAATGTGACCGGCACAGGGTTGGGGTTATCCATCAGCAAAGGGATTATTGAGGCACACGGCGGTCACATTGTGGCCGGGAACCGTCCTGGTGGCGGCACGATTATCAGGTTAACGCTGCCGGTTGCGGAGGTTATTTCGAAGGACAAGGGGCAATGATATGAGCGAGGGTAAGCCGCGAGTGCTGGTAGTTGACGATGAGCAAGCTATCCTGAGATTCCTACGCGTTGCGCTGGAATCTCAGGCGTACGCGGTTTTTGAAGCGGCCTCGGGGCAGGAAGCGCTCTCCGATGCTGTCAGCCGCAAGCCCGATATAATTATTCTGGACCTGGGTTTACCTGATATCGACGGTGTTGAAATCACTCGTCTGCTACGCCAGTGGACACAAATCCCGATTATTATACTGTCTGTCCGGGGCTCGGAGAGCGACAAGATCGCGGCACTTGATGCTGGGGCAGATGATTATCTGACTAAGCCGTTTGGTGTAGGAGAGTTGCTGGCCCGGTTGCGTGCTGCCTTACGCCATGCATCTCAACCCAAAGGCGAACCGATCTTCACAAGTGGTGACCTCAAAGTCGACCTGACGCGAAGACTGGTGACAGTAGCGGGCCGCGAGGTGCAATTAACACCAAACGAATACGACCTGCTCCGTATACTCGTAGCTCACGCAGGAAAGGTATTGACCCACCGTCATTTGCTGCGCGAAGTGTGGGGAATAGTCTACGAGCAGGAATTCCACATTTTGCACGTGAATATCAGCAATTTGCGCCGGAAAATCGAGCCTGATCCAGCGCGCCCGCGGTTTATAATCACCGAGCCGGGGGTAGGCTATCGCTTGAGGACCAGCTAAAGCTTAACCTTCCTACATTTACCCTATTTTTTCGTACAAATCTTCCAGCCATTTTGCAGTGAGTAGCCACCTTTCGTAGTAACTAGAATACTCCTGCCCGCATTGAGCATCAGGTTCAAGTACCCTGTATTTGGGCCTCATAGCTACCATAGCCCTCTTCAGGTCAGGATAGACACCGGAGCCAACCGCAGCGCACATTGCCGACCCCCAGGCAGTGACCTGCGGCGACTCGAAACATGTCACAGGCATGGCGAGTATATCGGATAGTATTTTTACAAGGCAGCGGCTCTGCGCAAGTCCTCCGCCCATGCTAACTTCTTTTACTTTCTGCCGTGATACCTCCTCCAGTTGAGCACAATTAGCCTTAAAAGCGAAGGCGAGGTTCTCCAGGGCCGCCCTGACGAAATGTTTCTTCTCCACAGCCGTAATACTTGGTGTTACAGAGAAAATGAAACCGCCCAGGCTGGGCTTCATTCGACTCATATCCATCACTGCGGGCCCGATGAAGGCTAGCATCCCTCCGGCGCCAGGCGGCACCTCCTGCGCCAGAGTATCCATCAAGCCATATACTTCTTCCGGCTTACCTGAGGCATCGAAGAGTAACCCCTTGAGCCAGCGATGCGCGCCTCCCGACTCCTGGGCATTGCTCTCCAGAACCCACCTATCCGGCAGAGCGTGGCAGCCCGACCAGAGCCTGCCTTTAGGGTCAATGATAGGCCGGGTTGTCACCATCTGAATGGCGCCACTCCAGCCCCCTATTATCCCCACCTGGCCTTTGTCTTTAACTCCCATTCCCAGCAAGCCGCACTGGGTGTCAGCTCCACCCGCAACCACTACTGTGCCTGTAGACAGTCCTGTCTTTCCGGCAGCCTCAGACGTAACCATCCCAACGCGAGTGCCGGCGGTGACGATCCCGGGACAAATTTCCTGAGACAACTGGAGCCTTTCACCTAACCTGTCCGACCATTTGACCTCGTGAATATCAATCAGCCCCAAATCGGCAACGCAGGAGACCTCGGCTACCCGCTCTCCCGACAGCCTGAATGTAATCCAGTCGCCGATGGAAAGAGCAGTAGCTATTTTTTCATAAATACGGGGGCGATTCGCCTGGAACCACTTCAGCCTTGCAGGTACGAAAAGAAGGGACGGCTTATGGCCTGTGATACGGTAAACCTCATCGCCAAATTCGCCATCTATGGCGAAACCTTCCATTATAGCCCTGATGTCTGTATTAGGACCGGCATATAGCTCATGGCCCTTCTTATCCAGGAAGACCACACCCTGCCTCTGGCTGGCAGAGCTTACTGCAATTATGTCAACAGGAGTTACATGAGCCTTTTTAATGGACTCCCTGATTAAACGGCAGATTATGTCCCAGAACTTTCTCGGGCTGAATTCCTTGCCCATGGGTGCAACCTCAGGAGGTGTTAAATCGTAAAACCATTCCTGAGCAGCCGAGGAAACCAGATTGCCCTTGAGGTCGATAATAAGGGCACGGCAACCTGAAGAGCCGGCATCTATAGCCAGAAAATATTTACTTGGCACTTTTCCCCCAGACTTGAGGATTAAGCATGTTCAGAGGACGCTCCCCCCTGAGAAATCTTTCTACATCGTCAACTATCATCTGTGAGTAGCGTACTATAGTCTCGGCAGTAGCCCCTCCGATGTGAGGCGTCAGGACGACATTATCCATTTTCAAGAGGGGGCTATCAGAACGCACAGGCCAAGTCTCAAAGACATCGAAAGCAGCGCCAGCGATGCGCTTTTCTTTTAAGGCCTGGATTATGGCCTCATTATCCAGGACAAAGGCGTTTGCAGCATTAATAAGATAGGCTGTAGACTTCATCAACGCTATCCTTTGAGCGCTGATCAAGCCCATAGCCTCGGGAGTGGTAGAGGCGTGGAGCGTTATGATGTCAGACTGTTTCATAAGCTCGTCCAACTCCACCGGCCTGGCACCTGCCTTTTTTATTGTATCGGGGTCTAAGAAGGGGTCGTACACCAGTATGGATGTTTCGAAAGCGCTGACAATCTTCGCCACCCGCCGTCCGATAGCTCCAAACCCCACTATGCCCACAGTCTTGCCGCCAAGCTCGTTGCCACGCATGGAATGGTAGGCAGCGGTAGGGTCAACCCATGCGCCGGAGCTGACCATCTGGTGCGCCTTGGGGATGTTCCGCAGCAGAGACAGCATCAAACCCACTGTAAGCTCTGCCACACTGGCAGCATTCCTGGCGGGTGTGTTGACCACCGGTATGCCGCGCTCTGTGGCTGCTTTAATATCTACGAAGGCCAGGTCGGCCCTGCAAACGCCGAGGAACTTCAGTTTCGTCGCCTTCTCGAAAATCTCCCTGGAAATGAAATCAGCCTCTACCACCACGATTCCGATGTCCTGCCCCTGAATGCGTTCGATAAATTCTTCCGCAGAAAGGAGCTTGTTTTCATCCATCCAACTCTCATAGATAACTTCCAGCTTCTTTCTCAGTCTTTCCAGAGCAGCAGGCCAGAATGGAGCGCGAACAAGAGCTTTCATATCATACCTCGCAACAAATTATATCATTAATCGCAACAGCTTACTTAAGGGACCACTTTGTAATCTTTAGACCCCAACCCATGCCTGAGGGCTGTTGCGATTTGAGGGGAATCATAGGGATTGGGCAACAGCCTATTTTTACCCTTATAAGAGCCGAGTATTTTCAATGCTTCGACATCTATGGCAATCTGATCTCCTGAGGCCATGATAACCCCCGGCTCCACCAGTTCGCCTTTAGCAGGCCCTCCAGATATAAAAGCCTTCCTTCCATCCATTATTATCAGGTCAGGCTGCAAGGCTAAGTTGAATTCAGCGATTTTCCGCTCCAGATTTCTCATGTGCATGGAGCGACGCTCTCCAGGATGCACGTAGCCTACCGCAAGCTTTAACGAAAGGCTAAACCTGGCTAGCTGATGAGTCTTCATGCAGGGCAAATACACTATCTTGTCAGCCTCATAGACTGACCTGGGCACAGTGACCTCCTTGCGGTAATCACCATCTATTCTGACCTTGACCCAGTCCCAGCGCCTATCGTCGAAGGCTATAACCTCAGCCCCTATGTCGGTCAATTTGCGCAATGCATCCAGTTTTTCCATAACCTTCCTGGTAGGTCTCCATATTGCGCCTGAGCTTTCCCCAACCACAACCTTTGCCCCGGCCTCCCTGAGGATTTGCACCACAGCCTTCACGAAATCGAGGTCACTGGAGCCCGGATAGGGGTCGGGGCTGTTGAAATTCGGCTTCACCATCACCCTGTCCCCCGGAGATATAACCTTCCCCAGACCACCGATGAGTTCCACTGCCTTGATTGCAGAAGCCTTGAGGTCGTGCTCAACCCTAACCTTGCTCACCAATGTCATACTGTCTTTGCGAAAGGGATTCTCTTTGCGCGGCCTCGGCGGCACGATATCCAACCTTTTGGGTACCCTGTCAAACATGAAATGGTAAAGCCCGGCCATCGTGTCGGCAAACCCTTGTGAGGAACCTGAAGAGCCCTTGGTCCCCATCTCAGACCTCCTCAAGAGTTAATTCTCCACCTGAGAGGCAGTCAGTTCCTTTTTTGTTTAGCCCCTTCCGCACCGTTCCCACTATTTGAGGCAGAACCTCTCCGGTCTTTCCCTGTATGAAATAATCCGACATTCCCTCGTGCGTGAGCTACAACCCTCTCAAAAACTCAGGTCTAAGCAGAGAGGGGTCTTTTCTAGACAGAACGCGCTCAAGCTCCTTTAGCATTCTTTCTTTGTCCCGGGGCAATCTTCCCCGGATAGAAAGGTAATTCGAGGCGTGCATCGAGCTGAAGAAACAATCTGTAAAGCTCGAGTTTTCTATGAGCCCTTTTAGCTCTTCGAGTGACTCGAAAGGAGTAATGGGATGGAAAGTGCCCTGCTGCCACTCCTGCCATAGAGGTGTGCCGGGAACCAGGGTCAGGGTTAAAGCTCCGGCATATCCCGGGTCGATAGCGGAGAGAACCCTCGCTGTCTCGAGCACGTGTTTCCTGCTTCCTTCCACTCCCCCCAGCCCCAGAATCACCGTCAGCGAAAGGGTTATTCCTGCCTCTTTCGCTTTTCTACCCGCCTCGATCATCTGGCTGCTATTTACACCTTTGCCAATCTTCAGCAGAACCTCATCATCGCCGCTTTCGATACCCGTATAGAAGATGCTCAGCTTGAGCTCTTTCAGCTTCCTGAGTTCGTCAACGCTCCTTCGCAGAATATCCTGAGGCGTGGCGTAGGAACCTATTCTCTCCAGGTCAGGGAATTTCTCATTTAAATATTGAAGCGCTGCCACCAGCTTGGGGAAGGGATAGACAACGGCGTCGCCATCTTGAAGGAACACCCTTCGCCCATCCCACCTCTGAGCTACGGCGTAGACTATATTATCGATGTCGGGGACACGAACGCCATGCCTCACATACATAGATAGGGCGTCTATCTCCCTTTGGACCTCGCGCACGTCTCTCAACCTGAGTTTGCAGCCATACAAGCCGCAGAAGGTGCAGGTGTTATTGGAGCAGCCGCTGGTCAGAGGTAGAAAATAGCTCTCCCTCTCGCTGGGAGGCCTGAATATGTCAGGCCTTTCGAACTTCTCGGCTTCTCGCCTCTGCATAATTTTCTCCTGAGATCAGAAAGCCCTCATTCTGTCCGTATGGTTATCTCCTCGCCGTCTTTTACCTTTTTGAGCGACTTATAGTCCCCTTCAAGCTTCCCTATTATGTTAACCGCGCTGGCCGGCCTGATCTCATCTCCTTTGCTGACAGGAGTTTTCCCGAAAAAGATGCACATCGCTTTCCCCGGAGGCCAGTAGGCGATATCACCAAGACTCACCACTTCCCTGGCATCCTCCGGCCCCGCCGTCACAGGAATAGTGAAATATATCTCATCACCCCAGGTATTCACCGTAGAATTGATAGCAAGCGCCTCGAAGACCTTGCTGGCCGTCTCAGTCTCATTGAGCCAGGCTTCCAGCTCAAGCTTGCCCACGGTAATCTTTATCTTTCTTTTCATATCCCTCCCGTCTCCTTTTTCAGCCATTCCAGATAATCGGGATTCCCCTCCACAATGGGCAAGGCGATTATCTCCGGCACTTCGTAGCTATGAATGGACTTAACCAGGCTGACAACATCGGGGAAAAGCTCCGCTCTGGTCTTGACCACCATAAGGCTTTCCTCGGTTTCTTCGATTTTGCCCTTCCACCTGAACAGCGAGCTCACCCCGGGCACTATATTTACGCAGGCTGCTTTTTTCCGGTCAACAAGTGCGTCAGCTATTTTGCGAGCCTCCTCATAGCTTGAGGTGGTGATGAAAACAACTAAGTACGCAGGCTTCGCCATCCGCTCATTCCTTATCCCGGCCTACCCTTGAGCCACCACGAAATTTCTCAACGTTCCAACCCCCTCTATGCTGACCTCGACCACATCGCCCGGACTCATTCTGCCGATGCCCGATGGAGTTCCCGTAGCGATAATATCGCCCGGCAGCAATGTCATCACGCCCGAGATGAAACTCACCACCTCGGCAACACCGAAGATAAGGTCGCTGGTGCAAGCAGACTGCCGAATCTCTCCGTTCAGGCAGGTCTCAAGCTTCAGGTCATTCGGGTCGACATCAGTCTCAATCCAGGGGCCTATGGGGGCAAAGGTGTCATAACCCTTGGCCCTGGTCCACTGACCATCCGCTTTCTGGATATGGCGCTCGGTCACATCATTAACACAAGTATAGCCCAGAATATAACCCTCGACCCTATCACTTGGTACATCCTTCGCCTTCCTGCCGATAACGACGCCCAACTCGCCTTCGTAGTCAACCCTACTCGAACCACGGGGCAAGACTATTTTATCGTCTGGCCCTATGACCGCCGTAGATGGTTTAAGGAAGATGAGCGGCACCGAAGGCAGAGCCATTTTAATCTCTGGGGCATGGCGACCGTAGTTCAGCCCCAGGGCCACTATCTTCGAAGGAACACATGGGGCAAGCAATCTCACTTCATCAAGCCTGTAGGTGCTCCCCTCGAACTTGAAGGAACCGACCGAACCCTTAAATCCGGCAAACGGGCTGCCTCGAAAGCACCGTATAGTATTATCGCCCTCCAATATGCCGTACTTGATTTTGCCTTGAGCAGCGAAGCGAACGATGCGCAAAATTACCTCCTCTTTGTAGCCTATTATAACCACATCTGTATACCTTATTCCACAGGCAATTCAGAGCATCCGTCCAGGATTTAATTGTGAAAGCACATCGGAAAAAGTTGACAAAGAACAAACCTTTATGATATACGCAACGCAAGCGCAGCCAATGGCTGCAAAAGGAGGTATCAGGCATGGGAAGACTGGAAGGAAAAGTTGCCATCATAACCGGCGCAGGCCAGGGGGTAGGCAGAGGCATAGCCCTGGCATTCGCTAAAGAAGGAGCCGGGGTAGTCATCGCCGAGATAAATCCAGAAACCGCCAAAGCCGTTGCTGGAGAAATCAAGCAGCTTGGGGCAGAAGCGCTCGCGGTGGTTTGCGATGTCGGTGACGAGAAACAAGTCAAGAAAATGGTCACCAGGGCTGCCAAGAAGTTCGGTCCCATCGACATCCTGGTGAACAACGCGCAGAGATGGACCGGCGGGTCAGCGTATCACCTGAGCTCTCCCATAGAATCGTTACCCGAGGAATGGTGGGACATGGCTTTTCAGAGCGGCGTCAAGGGCACTTGGTATTGCTGTAAAGCCGTTTTCCCCTACATGAAGGACAGAGGCGGCAAGATAATCAACTTCGCCTCTTATATGGGCGTTGTGGGACTGGAAGGCTCTGTTGACTACAACTCCAATAAGGAAGCCATTCGCGGCTTCTCCAGGACCGCAGCGCGTGAGTGGGGCAAATACAAGATCAGTGTGAACGTAATCTGCCCTTCAGCCCTGACACCGTCGATGATAGCCTATGGTATGGCCTTCCCTGACAAGATAGAGGAAATGACCAAAGAGATGGAGAAAATCCCTTTGAAGCGCGTGGGAGACCCCGAAAAGGACATCGGCCCTGTAGCTGTTTTCCTGGCCTGCTCCGATTCGGATTTCGTCACCGGGCAGACCTTGATGGTCGACGGCGGCCTTCACATGTTCTAAGTGATATAATTTTTATAATAAGCCTTTTTCAAATATAATCAGCTCCAGCTCGAGAAAAGAAGGTGCCTTAATGCCAGACGAGGCAAAGTTCAGATGCGGAGCACTGTACTGCAGCCAGTGTCAGAGAACCTTCTATTACCGTATGCACATGCTGCCTGACCAGCCGGACAATGAGGTCTACAAATGCCCTGAGTGCGGCCATGAGTTGCAGGAGGTGCTTGCCGATAACTTCCTGGACAGCACAGAGGAGACACTTCAGGTGCTGCAGCAGCTCGACGAAGAATTCAGGGAGAGTTGAAAGAAAGTACACGCAGTAGAGCATACTGCGCCTACAGCTCTTTCGCCTTGAAGACCTGCCAGCCGATTACAGTTACTATGATTATCAGAGCCAGGCTGACTGCCAGCACCCACCAGGTATTCGGGCCTCCCGACGAAGCTATATTGTCCGCCCAATTCAGCAGAGCGCCCGGACTGTAGTACTTCATCCCCGGCAGCCCGGCAGTCGCTTCTATGATGACCAGAGTAACCAGAGACAGTCCTCCTGCCACTATCGGGGTTTTAACAAACCCGCTGTACATTACCGTAACTGCAAGGCAGAACAACAGGAAGAGCGCCCCCAGCAGGTTGGCTACGAAGAAATCGAGTCCTCCCGGGTTGCCAAAGAGCACCACGGTGTACAGGTAGCAGCCCCCGGCCCCCACCACTATGGCTACGCCGAAGGTCACCGCTAGGGCAGCTAGTTTGGCCAGGATAAAGCTGCCGCAGCCTACCGGCTTGCTCAGCGTCATGGCAGCCGTGCCTGACTCCCTTTCAGTGGCTACCGAGCCCATAGCCACCAGTATCGCCACAATCAATCCTAATTGTCCCAGACTGCTAATATACGATTGGACTGCATCTACAGCGGTGAACTCAGGGATACCTATGGCCACATTCTCAGCAGGCACGAGCGCATGAAGATATTTCAACAGCAAAGGTGTAATCAGGCCAAAGATGAAGAACACAGCGACCACTATGAGAAAGCGGTACGTCCGGAGCTGGCCTTTGAACTCCTTCCTGAATAGAACGAAAAAGCTGGACATCAGTCCTTCCTGTTTCCCACAAGTTCGATAAACACTTCCTCCAGCGTGGGCAGCACCATCTGGTACTGGCGCATAGTGAGCCCGCTTCCGGCTATTATCCTGGGAAGCTCCACCTTTGCCGTAGCTATGTCGCGGGCAGTTACCCTGAGCTTGAACAGATTGCCGTCTTCCCCGGCACTCACCTTCTCCACCCAGGGCAGCGACTCAAGCAGCCTGACAAAAGGAGTGGCTGCCTCCTCGAACTCTATTTCGAAAACAGGGTGGGCGAAACGCTGGCGCAACTCCTCGACTCCAGATTCAACCACGAGCCTGCCTCTGTCTATGATGCCCACGGTGTCGCAAACCCGCTCCACATCGGCGAGGATGTGGCTCGACATGAAGATAGTGGTCGCCTGCTCCTTGAGCCGAACAAGGGTATCCAGCACCTCAGCCCTGCCCAGGGGGTCGAGCGCAGAGCAGGGCTCGTCCAGAAAGAGCACTGCGGGCTTGTTCATCAGAGCCTGTGCGATGCCCAGTCTCTGCCTCATCCCTCGCGAATAGCCGCTTATTCGACGCGAAGCATCGCGGGATAAATCTACCAGTTCCAGCAACTCGCTGCACCGTTTTACGATATCTCGGGAGGATAAACTGAAGAGCCGCCCCACAAAAGTGAGGTATTCCTTCGCCGTCATCCAGTTGTAGAAGGCAGGCTCCTCGGGGAGATAGCCTATCCTGCTTTGAAGAGAACGCGAGTGTGAGACAACTTCTTCGCCCGCTACCCACGCCCTGCCGCTAGTCGGCCTGCTCAGGCCGGTGAATATCTTGAGGGCTGTGGTCTTGCCTGCCCCGTTAGGCCCCAGAAAGCCGAAGATAACCTTATCTTCGATGGTCAGGTCAAGGTTGTCCAGAGCGACAACACTGCCGTAGTGCTTGGTGAGGCCCTGGCAACTAATGGCTGGCAAAGGGGTTACTCCTCCTCACGCCCCAAAACGAAGTAGAGAATAGGCCCGAAAAACTCGAATACCACTATGATAATTCCCCACAGCAACTTACTGCCGCCCCTGACATGCTTTCTTTTCACCAAGTCATATAAGGCAAAACCGAGAAGACCGAGCTCCACCAGCACCAGAGGGACGAGAAGCGCTATTAGCTGTCCCACATTCACGTTGTCGTTCATTCAATGCCTCTTTTGAACTCGGAGTACCGCACAAGCGCGCCGAGCGCCTTTACAGAAGTCTCCTGGTCAGTATAAGTCGGCACCCTCAGCCCCTCCAATTGTCGTGATATGTCCTCAATTAGAGACAGCTTCGTGCCATAAAACCAGACTGTTAAGGGTTTCGAGACACGCTTCATTAGCCGCTCGAACATCTGCACAATGTATGATGCCGGCGCCATCGTGCCAACGTAGAGGATGATAGTAGCGCAATCCACGTTGGTATCATCGAGGACTGTGGCTATTACTTCCTCCTGGAGGGACATGGGGTCATCTACCGTAGATAGTGGCGGGCCCAAATCAATCGGATTCCTGGCCAGCCTGGGAGACAGCCTCGCCAACTTCTCCAATGTAGCATCAGTATATCTGGAGATCGTCAGTCCCGACTCAACCGCCGCATCGGCTGCCACCACGCCTGCACCTCCGCTGTGGCTGATAATAGCGATCCGGTTGCCCAACGGCAAGGAATGGTATGCGAAGACCTTGGGTATGTCCCAGAATTCCTGCCAGGTATTCACCCGGATCACGCCCGCCTGCCGAATCGCGTTGTCGTAGATTAGGTCATTTACCAACAGAGAGCCGGTGTGAGATGCGGAGGCTCTGGCTCCCGCTTCGCTCCGCGCAGGTTTAAAAATTATCAGCGGCTTGCGGTCTACAAAGCTTCGAGCTGCATTAAGGAAGTCGCGCCCATTCTTCACATCTTCGATATGCAGGGCAGCTACCTTCGTCTCCTTGTCGGCTGCCAGGTAATTAAGCAGGTCAACCTCATTGACATCGCACTTATTGCCCACATCGCACATTTTGCTGATAGGATAGCCCCTATCCCCAATAGGTTGGCATTGGGGAAGGACAATGCCTGTCTGGCTGCAGTACGCTATCCCTCCCCTTCTAACCTTATCGTACCCGAAAGGATAAGGGATAGTCGTGAAGCCGTTAGCAGCATTGAAAACGCCGACTGTATTTGGTCCCACGATGCGAATGCCCCTCTGCGTTGTTATGTCAACCAATTGCTGTTGGAGTTTAGCTCCTTCGCCGCCTGCGTCTGCGAAATTCTCGGATACAATAACCGCAGCCTTCACCCCCTTCCGAGTACATTGCTCTATGATCGTCGGCACTGTGGAGGGAGGAGTAATCACAACAGCTAAATCAACAGGGTCAGCTATCTCATTCACAGTCTGATAGGCTCTCATCCCCAGGACTTCAGTGCATGAAGGGTTGACAGGGTAAAGCCTGCCGGTGAAGCCGAAGTCCAGCATGTTCTTCAGCGCCCAGTAGCCATGCCCCATCCCATCTTTTAGCGAGCCTAGTACGGCCACGGTGCGGGGCTCAAAAAATGGCCACAGGTCGCTTCCATTCCTTGATTTCATCAGAAACCTCGCACGTCGGTACTACTTGTCAGCCGCGGTAGAGAAAGGCTAAAAGCTACTTTTGAGTTTTTCTGGTTAAAGGAGCTTTGACAAAAAGGGCACAATTCAGGTAGAGCCGGGATGCCTGCACTACCTGGCGAAAGTCCACTGATTCCTCCGCAGTGTGGGCCGTCTCCAGACGTCCCGGCCCCAGTATAATAGGGTCTACCCCCGCAGCCCAGAGCACATTCCCATCGGAATGGCTTCTGAAGTCCTGGGGCTCCCACGGCAGAGACAGTTTCTTGTATACCTCTTTCAACTTCTTGACCAGAGGCCTCTTTGGTGAAATCCTGTAACCTGACTGCGTGCTCTCGAATCTGATATAGGCGTCCATGCCAGAGCTCTCATCTACAGCCTCCACCAACTGTTCCAGTTCCGCCTTAAGTACGTCCACTCTGGAGTCCGGTTGAAGATGCAGGTCAAGCCAGGCCTCACAGGCATCAGGAACCACAAATCCGCCGGGGAAACCTGAAAGCTGCCTGATGTTGTAAACCACCCCCTTGGGCATAGAAGTGATGTACTCTGTAACCTTCAACAGGAGCTTCAGCATGGTTTCAATGGCATTCTGGCCGAGTTCCGGCATAGAAGAGTGGGCTCTTTTCCCCTTAGTACGCAGAAGCACTTCCAGATAACCATAATGCCCCAGGCATGGTACCATATTGGTCGGCTCGCCCACCACTGCCCAGGGAAAGCTGTATTCCCGCATCAGTGTTTTTGCTCCATCGCTTTCCTCTTCCTCACCCACCACCAGGGCGAGGCTCACGGGAGGTGAAACGCCTCCTCTTTCCGCAAGGACGGTGAATGCCTCAATCATAGCAGCACAGCCTGCTTTCATATCTGAAGCCCCCAGGCCAGAAACAGTATCCCCTTCTTCGCTGAAGCCATAGTTATCCAGGTCGTGGGCAGTGACCGTGTCCAGGTGCCCTACAAAGCAGAGGTCGACTTCTTCTTCATTCCCCGGTAAAACCACCAGGTTAAAACGGTTTTCATCAACCTTCTGCCTGATTACGTCCATACCTTTGTTTTTCAAGTAATCTTCTACATACTCAACTATCTCCTCTTCTTTCCCAGAGGGGCTGTAGATGTCAATAAGCTCCCTGAGGAGGTTCTTCAACCTCTCCGGCTGCACATCCATTGGTATATTAGTAGTTTCCATTATTCGCTTCCTTTAGAAACCCGGCATTCGCTATAGCCTAGCAGCCTCCTCTGCTTCCTTCTCAGTGGCAAACTGAGTTTCTGGTTTGACAGCCTTCTTGGCTTTTCTGTGAAGAGTCTTTGACAGCCACAAGTGTTGAGCGCGGGTGGAGAAACCTATACTCTGGAAAAAGGCGATAGCTGCTTCGTTATCGCCATCGGTATCGGCTATAACCATCCTCACACCATTCTCTCCCAGCCTTTTCTCCAGATCCTTGTAAAGACGGCGCGCGAGGCGGTTACGCTGGAAAGCCTCATCAACACCTATCCACGCTAGATACCCGTACTTCTTCCAGGCAGTGCCTTCCTTCTCTATCGTTGTAGCCAGCAGAAAGCCGACTATTACCCCCTTTGCCTCAGCCACCAGGCAGTATTCAGGGTCCGAGCCAAAATACTCCGTTACCTCATAAGGGTCCCAGGTACGATAGAGAATAGGAAATTCATCGCTGGTGAAAAGCTGCTCCCCCAGATGATAGACGGAGGCAATATCGTCTATCTCCATCTCACGGATAGTTATCCTCAACCTCGGCGCCAAAAATCACCTCCATTTTGAGAAATCTGCGCTAACCACAAACCCCCCACACCAACCCAAAACATTCTAAGTATAGCACACTATACACACCCTATCACGTCTGTAAAGCTTCCAGGACATGCGGGAGGAGTTTATCATTCGGCAAACGAAGGAGCTAAGAACCAAGCAGGGATATTTCATGAAATGCCGAGCCAAGAGGGAAATGAAAATGCTAAGGGGATAACCTTGAAGAACAGCAAGCCAACAACCCAAGGCATATGCTCCACTTGTGGGGCCACGGTTCTCCAAATAGGAAGAGGCTGGGTGCATGTCTGTTAAGAATACCCAGCCTCTTTCTTGCTCTTTCTTATTTATTGTTGCTTACCACTTAACGCGAATGGGCTTCCCTGGAGGATAATCCTTCGGCTGCTTATCTAATTCCATGTGCAGATCATCGAGCATCTTCTGCCGCAGCACTCGGAGCGACTTCTGAAGCTGTTTCTGCTCCTCTACTGACAGACCTGACGCAAGTCCTTTAATCAAACCCTTATATATCTCAACTCCGGGGCCGGTAAGTCTCTCACCCTTAGATGTTATCTTAACTTCTGTAAATGGATGCCCCTTACGCTTCGGTACTCTGGTAACAAGGCCCTCTTTCTCCATCCTATTGAGCAATCCCGCAATGGTTTGGTTCTCTCTGAAGACCAGGCGGGCTATCTCAGCGGGAGTTAACGTCCCGGTATAGTCCCTGCAAGCCCAGAGGACAGCAGCCTTCTCAGGTGTCAATCCTACCTTGGCAAGTTTGACCTCCGCTGCCTTGTTCACCGCAATCCAGGTCTGGCGAAGCATCGCCCACGTGCCCATGGCCGTTTCTTCGAACTCGAAGTCATACATCCGATATTTCCTCCTGTTAATACTCTCTCACACCTTATGCTTGCGCTTATAATACCACAAAATATGCTGCAAGACAACTACTTAAGGTCATCCCTGGCGAGCAAGGCATTCGGAAATCTAAAAGGAAGCACTGACAACACCTCTTCTTGTGGTCAGACCGGGGTGCTCCCAACAATCCCCCCGGACGGGTTACCCAGAGCGCTGAGACGTGTCCCAGAATGCCCCCTGTCAGGCTTGACTTTTGGGATTCTCTCAATTAAAGTCTAAGGCCAGAAAGGAGGTACATATGGAACAAAAACAACCGGCAGGGATGGCAGTCAGTCTGGGTTTTATACTGGTAGTTGCAGTCATGGTAGGGATTCTGCTCATCATCATAGGTGCCGGGGTTGGCAACTCTGGGAACAAGGGAGTATATCTTGCTGGCTTGGCCATAACGACCCTCTCACTCTTTGCTGGAGGCTTCCTGGAGAAGGACGAGAACAGCGTAGTGCGGCTTGGGCTGTTCTTGGCTGGCGCTATTATCTTGGCATACCTTACAACCGCGGGGACAACTCTAGGACTTCGCTTCTAGGGTCGTATCACTAACCTTAATCAACGTTTCTATGGTTTTGCCGAATTAGAGTCTGGGCTACAGAAGGAAGGAGGACTTACAATGGCAGATAAAGAGGGAAAAGAGGTAAAAGTCAATCTGTCGTTCACATCTGGAAACCTGTTCCTCTACGGGGCAATAGTTGACGCCGTCTCCGGCCTGCTCTGGGCCATTCTGGCTGCCGCCGGCAGCTCGGAGGGAGCTTATAGGGCTTCCGGATTCTTTCAAGGCTTTTTCTTCACAGTGCTTGGTGCCCTAGTCCTTTACGGGCTTTCTCTGATTGTTCAACGCAAACAGTAAGACTGAGCAGTTAAGGCCACAACCCTTATGGGCGGCTTATGGCTTTGACTAAAGCTGTCCAAAGGGCATTATTTACCTTCTTCTAATCGGGTAACGAATCAAGGTCTTCTGAACCTTTGCCTTAGGCGTTGTGAGATACTCTTCCTCATGCACTCCCGCTATCTCATATCCATTCTCGGCGATAAAATTGTGTAGCCGCTGGACCGTAGGCACTTCAGTGCTGAAGGGCCCAATGTTATTCTTATCACAGCTCTTTACACATCCTGTAAAAACTGAAAGGCTGTCCCCCTCGCAATCGCACCGTGGATTCGCTAGCCACTGTATACCCAAGCCTCTTATAAAGTCTGGATGCACCGGTATTTTCCACCTCAACATCTAATGCCACTCTTTCCGCGCCACTCTCCTTTGCCTCATCCTCCGCTACAAAAATCAGCCTCGTCCCAATTCCCGCAGACCTATATTCCGGATATACAGCAATATTGCTGATGTAATATTCTCTGTCTTTCACTACTCCAATAACGTTCTCAAATTTCATCAGGAGTGGGAGTTTCCTCCGAAAAGTACCTCTCATCTTTTCGAACAGCAAGGACCCGGTCTGCCAATTCTCCCTTCCTTTCACCTGCCAGTCATACCCCAAAACCATGCCGGCTTTCCTGCCGCCGTGTTCTGCGAAGTAGGTATGCTCGAAGCTGAAAAGATTAGAGTGTCGACAGAACAGATGTTGCATTACATCCGCAACGCCTTCACCGTAGATTGTCGGGAATAATGAGGGGGCAGACATTAAGACGAGAGCTGCAAAATCTTCTGCATCTGTCGGCAAGGCTTTCCTTATCCCGGTATGAAACTCGTCCAAGAAATAACTTCTCCTGATTAAGACTCCCTTCCCTCCCGCTCATTCTACGACTGAATGTCATTGGGAGCAACATGTCCCCTCAAATAGGAAGTCGCTTGAGAATAGGTGAAAAGTCTAAGACATATTAGTACCTATTCGTCATTGTTAGAGAAGTACTTCTACAAGTACCATAGTAGCGGGGCATCATCGGTATGGCAGCCAGATTGCTGGTTTATATCGAGGCGAAGCTAAGGGAACAAATAGGTTTCTTGAGAGGGAGATTGGCATAGTGAAGCTTCAGCAGAGCCGTAAGACTATTTGGCGGCTTATTCTAACGGGCCTGTCTCCAAGAAGCGTGGCAGGCTCTATCATCCTGCCTATAGTGCTGGTGACCCTTATTGCTGGTTCCGCCGCCATCACTGTTGGCACCGATTACATGGCTAGGTCGGCGGCCAAAAACGCCGAGATACGATTGGATGGCGTAGCAACACAAGCCGCTGACCAAATAGGATCCCTTTTGGCCCGCAGCTTAGGTGATGCATCCATGCTGTCTCAAGACACTGTGATCAGCTCTCCTGATACTACGACTGCCGAAAAGCTTGCAGAGATGAAAAGGATACAGATGTTCTTCGGCACCTTCGAAAATGTTGCCCTGGTTGACACAAACGGCAACGTAATCACCTCTACCGACGACAATTACAGCGGCCAGTGGGGGAACAATAGTTTGTTCCAACGGGCAATCGGAGGCGTTCCCTCCATGTCGGATACCACGATTTCAACCGATCCCTATACATTAGCCATCCAGATCGCTTCCCCGGTTATGGATAGCAACTCCAGAGTTAGCTCAGTCCTGATTGCCCAGATGAGCATGGAGAATATCTGGCAGATGATAAAGCGTGTGAAAGTAGGCGCAACAGGTTATGTTTGCCTCATCGACGGTTCCGGCAACATCATTGCAGGGCCAGACCAGGCAAAGCTTTTTCAGAAGATAGTCTTCGCCGGGGACGGCTCCTCAATGCCTCCTGAGCACCAGATGATTCAGTACAACCAGGATGGCACAAAAATGTGCGCTGTAGTAGCCGGGATCACCATGCTGGTGCCGTGGTCCGGCGACAAATGGAGCTTCGTCGGTATCATGCCCGCTTCCGAGGCTTTCGCTCCGGCCAATGAGGTAACAAAGGTATCCTGGATAATCATTGGAATACTGATATTCCTATTTGTGGTCGTGGGACTCGTGCTGGGACGCACTCTCTCAAATAAGATCAGAACCCTCACCAGAGGCACCGCCGAGATAGCAAATGGCAATCTTAGCCACCGTCTGCCCCCGATGCAACCGAAGGATCTGGGCCAATTGGCAGATTCTTTCAACTCGATGGCGGCGCGCCTTGAGACCTCATCTGCCGAAATAGCCAAGTGGAATGCCCATCTTGCAGAGCAGATCGAAGCAAAGACGAAGGAACTGGAGAAATTGATGGCGAGTAAGGTCCAATCTGAAAGGTTGTCTGCGATGGGATATATTGCGGCCTCGGTCGCTCACGAATTAAACGATCCTCTTACCGCCATCTCCGGCTATGCCCAACTCGGGGCTAAGGAGTTGGACAAGCCCCACTCTCCGCAAGAAATGCCTAATACCCTGAATAATGCCTCCGAGTATTTCAAGAATATTGAAAGAGAGTTGCAGCGAAGCAAGAACATCATCAGGAAACTGATTTCCTTTGTCAGATATTCTAAAGCAAGCAGCGGAGCAGTGGATGTAAATCAGGTCGTGGGCGATACTTTGTCCATCGCCAGACATCACCTCGAGATAAACAAGGTGGAACTGCTCACACAACTTCAGCCCGATCTCCCCCCGGTCAGCAGTGACACCCGCCAGCTCCAGCAAATTTTTCTCAACATGATTCTGAACGCTCAAAAAGCAATGCCTCAGGGCGGCAAGCTCAATGTGGAGACGAGACGACATGATGGAAACGGTCATAGAGTTGAGGTATTCTTCTCTGATACGGGCGGCGGCATCTCACCTGAGAGTCTGGATAAAATCTTCGAGCCTTTGCCATCAGCAGAAGCCGAAGGGCAGGGCACAAGGTTCGACCTGTCGATAACCCATGACCTTGTAAAGCAACTCGGTGGGGAGATCAGGGTCAAGAGCGAGACGGGAGTAGGCACCACATTCATTATCTCGCTTCCAGTCGCTGATGGCTCTCCTCTCGAAAACAAAACGAACTCTGGGACCACCCCACTAAACGGCAGTTGAACAGCCCTGGAATAAGGGCCCAGCCATCAATCTAGATTCCCTCCCTATCGCTCAAGGGCGCTGAAAGCCTCTCTATGTCCTTGCCTGATTTATACGTATCATGAGGCAGCAAGAGTTCGCCACCAGCCTTCAATTTTGCCAGCCCCTCCCTGCACTCCAGTCGAGACAGGCTGGGCACCCAGTTGCGGCAGGCCTTCGGCCTTAAGGCATGTATCGAGCAGGCAGCTTTAGCGTCCTTCTCTTCCCAGCGCAGAAAAGGGCATGTATCGGCAGAGTTCTGTAAAATGTAAGCCTCTTTTGTCGGCACGGCTCGAACATACGTCGACATGAACGCTTCGCTAGACATATTCAACCTGCGGGCGATACGCCCCATCTCCTTCAAGGTAACCTTTGGCCGGTAGCGGGCGCAGCATATGCCGCAGCGAAAACACTCAATTTGATGCAGGCTATCGCCTACTTTATGCTCAGTTCCATCCTGAGTAAGCAGATAGCCCTGCGTACCCGGTTCATTTTTCACCCCGTCTCCCCTACCTTCCCCGGCTGCCAATCTCTCTTCCCATTGATGATATGGATTTGCTTTGAAAATAGACCTTTTACCGTTCGCCTTGAGCCTTGTCCTGAGCTTGTCGAAGGACTGTCGAAGGGTGAGGGTAAATTCTTCCCTCCATCAATTTGCCAAAAAGTTCAGCACTTCCCTGTTAAATCTACTCCTCTTCTCCGCAACAAGGGTATGCGACCCGCCTTCGATCTTGACCAGCCTGACATCAGGTATCCTGCTTGCCAGCGCATCCGCTGAGCGAGACGGCACAATTCTATCTCCAGTTCCGGCCATCACCAGAGTCGATGCTTTAATCATATGCAGCCTGTCCAGCGTGCTGTGAGTCATAGCGGCTTCAAATTGCCCCTTCAGTCCTCTGATGCCGAATAGTTTCGCGCGAACCGAGCAAAAGGGCACAGCCACCATTTTAATTGCCCTGCTATTGAAAGCATGTGCGTTCAGAGAGGTCATAACCCTGCCCATATCCACACTCCTGATATCTTCGTCGGAGAAGCCTTCTTTAAGTCCCATCGCCCTCAGCAATTCAGGAGAATGCTCGCCCTTTTCTCCTCTACCTGCGTTAGTGCTCACCAGTATAAGCTTCCTCACCCTTTCCGGGTAATTGATAGCGACCTCCTGCGCAATCATGCCCCCCAGGGACACCCCTAAGATATGAGCTTTATCAATACCCAGATGGTCCATTAAACCCACAGTATCATCCGCCATCGTCTTGACCGTATAAGATTCGCCGGGCTTATCGCTCCTCCCCACGCCCCTGTTATCGAAAGTGACTACACGGTAATACTTTTTGAAGGCACGTGCCTGGAGAAGCCAGTCGCCGCACTCACCGCCCAGCCCCATTATCAATACCAGGGGCTCGCCCTTACCCTGGACTCTATAATAGATATTGATTCCGTTAACTCTGACTTCAGGCATCTTACCAAGCATATTAAGGGAATTAAGAGCCTGGTGCAACCTGATAAAGATAGGAGAAAGGGGAAATTTAGGAGATACTATTTATCATTGGTCGGGGTGGGCGGATTTGAACCGCCGACCTCATGGTCCCCAAGCAAGCCAGAGACAAGGCGGCGACCGCTTGCCTCCTTTCGGTCAATGATTGTTATGATTTGACTGAGGCCAAGAGATGGGAAACGGGAGGGCCCAAAGGATTTTCTGGCTTCCGCTTACTGATTGACCACACTTAACTTCTTGACCTTTCCTCTAAACCCTAGGTTCCCGTTCAATCTACACTTGATATAATTAATGAGTTCCTCGGTGCTCATCGTGCTTGCCCATTTCTCGCTCAGCTTCAAGGTTAATTTGAATTTAATCTCAATATCTGGCATCTGATTAGAGAATCTCCCCTTTGAGTGACATGTGATCGGTCTGATGCTATATAGGCATCAGGATGCTGAAGTAGATTATGCTGGAAAACTCGGTTAGTATAGCGTTACTCATTTCTGAGTGCCGTTTGTACTTAATCTAACTTGTTCGGTAAGGAGAGCATCCACGTCTTCTCGTCTGTATCTTCGGTCACCTCGAGGGCCGATACGATATGCTGTGATTAACCCTCTCTCAGTCCATCGTCGTAACGTGTTGCAGTGAACATACAAAATTCGGCATGCTTCTCCTACAGTGAGCATAGTGGTTTCTTCTCCGTGTCCGTTTCCCCTGTGTCTTGTAGCTTGAGTGGTCATGTTTCCTCCTTTTCGAGGAATTTACCTGCTAAACCTCCTTTCTTAAGCGGGGGATATATTTATCAACCTCTCCTGCAGCATAATATAAGACGGCGATATAAAGATAACGTTGAGATAGGATTAAAAAAGTATTAATACCCGTAGAATCGTGGTAAGCGAACTGGTAATTCAGGGATGATTTAAGATTTGGGCGTACTTTGGAGCCTCAGCTCAATCATTTGGCTTTGACAGCAAGTAGCCCACGCCTACTTTGGTAAGGATTAATTTGGGATTGCTGGGGTCTGTCTCAAGTTTTTCTCTTAAATGCCGTATATACACTCTGAGGCTTTCGATAGCGCCCGGGTAGTCCTCCCCCCAAATTACCTCCCCAAGCCTAGAGTGGGTAACCACATGGCCAGCGTTTTGCATAAGGTGACGCATAATTCGACCTTCAATCAGGGTGAGGCTTATCTGTTTTCCTCCGTACTTCAATTCGAATGTTGAAGGGTCTAGCCTCAGTGGTCCGCAAACGATAGGGGCTTCTTCATCAGGAGGGACTTGTCTTCGTAGCTGTGCCTTCAATCGAGCCAACAACTCCAGTTATCTAAACGGCTTTACAATATAATCATCCGCCCCCAACTCCAGCCCTCTGACCATATCCACTTCGTCGCTGCTTACGGTCAAAATGACAACAGGCACCGAAGAAAAGAGACGGATTTGCCTCAGCACCTCGAAACCATCGATGTCAGGGAGGCCCAAATCCAAAATCACAAGGTCAGGCTTTTCCGATTCAATTAAATCCAGCCCTTCTTCGCCTAGTCTCGCTGATATTAGCTCTGCCTCAGGCCACCGCATCTTAAACGCTAAGCGCACGAAGTTAACGATGGCGTCATCATCTTCGATGATCAGCACTTTCCACAGTTTGGTTGGCTCCTTTGGCTCTATCGCCTGTCTGTCTACAGATTCCAAGGGCAGTGAAAATCCGAATGTTGAGCCTCGGCCTACGCTGCTTTTCACCCATATCTTGCCGCCGTGCAATTCCACCAGCATCTTGCAAAGTGCAAGGCCCAGCCCTAATCCCTCAGAGGATTCGCCTTTAGGAATGTGGTGCGGCTGGAATAAAGATTGCTGCTCCTCCTTCGATATGCCGCGACCGGTATCGCGTACCTCGACAACAACCTCATTGTCTTTTCTCTTTGCTCCTAACCTGACATTTCCACCCAACGGTGTAAACTTGAGGGCATTGTCCAGAAGGTTGGCTACGATTTGCTGCAACCTGGTCGGGTCAGCTCTGACTGGAGGCAGGCTGGGTGGCAGCATTGACTCTAACGATTGTCCGCGTCTTGAAGCTACCGGCTTCATGGAATCCGCTACATCTCCGAGTAGCTGTAATAGGTCCACTATCTCGAGCTTTAGCTCGAGCATGCCCACCTCGCCTCTCACAAGGTCAAGAAGTTCGTTGATTCTGCTATCCAGATTTGTGGCGCCCTGGCGGATATTCCTGGCCAACGTCTGTAACGGCTCAGTGTTAATTTCGGAAGCAAGCAAATCGGAAGAGGCAAGCAATGAGGTTAGCGGTGTCTTCAGCTCATGAGCAATGGCGCGCGTAAATTCCACCCTTTTTTTCATTTCCTGTTCCAATTGCCCCCTCAATTCTCTTTCCTGTTGATAGAGATGCTTCAAGGCTTCATCTGCTTGCTTGCGTTCCGTAATATCGCGAATATTGGCAACTATGCCATTGACTGCAGCGTTATGAAGCAAATTCTGTCCTACAACCTCAATAATGCGTAATGAACCATCCTTATGCCAGACACGCAGTTCACTCTGTGCCACCGCGCCGGGTTCCCGAGCGAGGTCGCTGAAGACGCTAAATACCCTCGGCAAATCATCGGCGTGAACAAACGCAAACGGGTTCTTGCCCATATGTTCTTCCAACTTGTATCCTAACAGGCGCTCAAATGAAGGGCTTAAGAAGGATAGAAGTCCTTCCCTATTTACAATCGCCATAGCTTCCAGGGAGTTTTCGATAAGAGCGCGAAAATGCTCCTCGCTGTTTGCCAACGCTTCCTGCATACGTTTCTGCTCAGTTATATCACGGAAATTAGCAACTATGCCCTCTATGGCGGGGTTATCGAGGAGATTCTTACCTACTACCTCAATGGTATGCCAGGAGCCGTCTGCATGCCTGGCACGTATTTCGTAGTGTGTTGTGGAACCTGGCTTTTTGAGCAGCCCGGCAAATACTCTGGAGCCATTTGACATATCATCGGGGTGCACGAAGTCGAAAGAGCTCCTGCCAATATCATCTCCCACTTTGTATCCGAATACGCGTTCAATAGACGGGCTCTTGTAGCGGATAGTGCCGTCTCTATTAATGATTACCATTGCATCCATTGCGTTTTCAATTAGGGCTTTAAAGAACTCTTCCTTGCGTCGCAATTGGGACTTCTGTCCATCATCTGATACGGTATTGGCGGCCGTTTGCTTACGGGCACGCTCCTGCTGAGGCTTAACGCTTGTGCTCTTACCCTTCTTCACCAGACCTCATTTTCCGAGTTAATGGTCGGGGTGGGCGGATTTGAACCGCCGACCTCATGGTCCCAAACCATGCGCGCTAATCCGCTGCGCCACACCCCGACTTCGAAGCCAGATTTGACTCAATGGCACCCCACGCGGGAATGCTCCCGAACATCTCTCTGAGAAGAAGCAACTGGTTCCGGCGTTGCAGCAGCTACTTGTCTCTTACTCAAAGCCGTAGTAATTCTACTGTGGCTGGCATCGTTCGTCAATACGGCAGCGGTGGCAACTCCTCTCAGCTTTGTAACTGTTGTCGGCGGTTTGTATAAAGCCCCTAGGGTAGCACCATGGCTATTTGTTACCTCAGCCAACCTGGGCGATGAACCGACTGCTCAAGAAAGAGATTGCTTGCAGGAAGCAAATGTTTCGTAGGAAATTTAATGCCCTGAAAAGACTACTTTGTGATGGCGTGAACATTGAGAGCTTTAGCCCGAGTCCTAGGATTTTCCCCAGGAACCAGTATTAAAGAGCAGTGAAGTGGGCCACACCAGTAAGCTATGGTACAGGTGCCAGTGGGAAGCTTGCGTCGGTTGTGAACCACATATAGACTATGGGATGCCAGTGAACTTAACCTAGCCAGATGTGTATGTGTGAGTTCAGCCTGAAGTAAACGGGCACCCCCTTGGGGGTGCCCGTTCGATAAATCCGAAATCCGGACGGATATCGCACATCTTCGAATTCAATATGCTTCTATACTAGGGCAACTGGTACTCCAGGTTCTGGTCGGTGCAGTAGACCACGGTGAAGCCTGTCTTACCGCTAACCGAGCCGTTCTTCTCGACACGATAGCCATAGTCGCCCGCCACCAGATACCAGGTGGTCAGACCGCTGGCATTGCTCCACTGGGCACCCCACTGTGAGCCGCCGCCACCAGTGCCGTTGAACAGGCGCACCAGGTAGCCAGGGAGCCCGCTCCCTCCACTGTCCTGAACGGTAATGGTGACCTGGGAAAGCTTGTACTCCTGGGACTGGTCTTGGCAATAGGTGACGGTGAAGCCCGTGTTACTGCTCACCGAGCCATTCTTTTCGACGCGATAGCCATACTCGCCTGCCACCAGATACCAGGTGGTCAGACCATTGGCATCGCTCCACTGGGCACCCCACTGAGACCCACCGCCATCTGTGCCATTGTACAGGCGCACCAGGTAGCTAGGCTGTCCTGGATCTGCCGTAGAGTGGTCACCAACTTTGATGGTCACCTGAGAAAGCTTGTACTCCAGGTTCTGGTCGGTGCAGTAGGCCACGGTGAAGCCTGTCTTACCGCTAACCGAGCCGTTCTTCTCGACACGGAAGCCATAGTCGCTCTCCACCAGATACCAGGTGGTCAGACCGCTGGCGTCGCTCCACTGGGCACCCCACTGGGAGCCAGTGCCACCTGTGCCATTGTACAGGCGCACCAGGTAGCCAGGCTGGCCCGGGTCTGTCTCAGTGTGGTCACCAACTTTGATGGTGACCTCAGAGAGCTTGTACTCCGGGGAATTCTCACCGGTCTGGTCCTGACAATAGGTGACGGTGAAGCCATCCTTTTCACTCACGGAGCCGTTCTTCTCGACACGGAAGCCATAGTCGCTCTCCACCAGATACCAGGTGGTCAGACCATTAGCGTCGCTCCACTGGGCACCCCACTGCGAGCCGGAGCCATCTGTGCCGTTGTACAGGCGCACCAGGTAGCCAGGCTGGCCCGGGTCTGTCTCAGTGTGGTCACCAACTTTGATGGTCACCTCGGAGAGCTTGTACTCGGGATTCTCGCACGCCGTGAAAGGCTTCTGCGGGCTGACCGAGCCGTTCTTCTCCACCCGGTACTGATAGCTCGCCGGAGCATCCAGTTCCCAGGTGGTCAGGCCGCTGGCATCGCTCCACTGGGCACCAATCTCACTACCGCCCGCGTTGAAGAGGCGAACCAGATAGCCAGGCTGTCCTGGATCTGCCGTAGAGTGGTCACCAACTTTGATGGTTATCACTGCCGTCGCCTTGGCAGTCAGGTTGTAATCATTGCAGTAGACGATGGTGAAGTCAGCGGCTGCACTCAGGTAGCAGCCCTTCTCCACCTTGTAGGAGTATGAGCCGTCCACCATGTAGAAAGTGGTCAGTCCGCTGGCATCGCTATCCTGCCAGGCCCACTCGCCACCGCCACCCCCACTGCTCCTGTAAACATGGACTCGATAGCCCTGCAGCGCTTGCCCTGCTTTATTGGTCACTTTTATGGTGACTTGTGAAAGTTGATACGTCGTAGTCAGGTCATAGTCACTAGGGTTGTAGGTCAGGGTGAAGTCCTTCGTGGCACTGTAGGAGCCATTCTTCTCCACGCTGTACGAGTAGGAGCCATCTACCATGTAGAAAGTGGTCAGGCCGCTGGCATCGCTGTCCTGCCAGGCCCACTCCCCACCCGTACCGCCGCTGCCCCGATAGATGTGCACCCGGTAACCCTGATGCACTCCCATGGGATTCGCATGGTCACCAATGATGACGGTGACTTCAGAGAGCCGGTAGGTCGTCGTCAGATCATAGTTAGTTTCGTCATAGTTCAGAGAGAAGTCCTGTGAAGTGCCGTAGGAGCCGTTCTTCTCTACCTTGTAGGAGTAAGAGC
>JACWAE010000014.1 GCA_014874385.1 Dehalococcoidia bacterium
ATATCGAGGTTTTCTATAACCGGCAGCGGCTGCAGGCCAGGCTGGGATACCTGTCGCCGGCCACTTATGCCCAAAAATACTATGCCGGGTTACTGGCAGCATGAAAGGTTTGGTGTCCACTATTGACATCCGACACCAATATTATACAAATGAAACTTATTTGAAAGGGCAAATTAGTCTATTAAAAACACAGTTGAGTGGTAATAGAGGCTACAAGAAACTGGACGGTAATTTACCACTGGGTGGAGGAACTGGTAGATGAAGTTCATCTGGCTCATACTCTGAAGGTGAAAGCCATAGCTGACGCCAAGATCAAAACAGATAAGATTGACACCGGGATATTAGCCCGTCTCTTACGCAGCGGTCTCCTGCCTGAAGCCTGTGTACTAGCACCAGCCGCCAGAGAGCCCAGGGACTTCCTGCGGCAGAGGATGTTCTTTATCTGGGTGCGCACTATGACAAAGAACCGAATCTGGGGCTTGCTCGATCGTTGTCCTGATCTTGCGAATTCCAGACCTGTAACGAACTGTCCTCCAAGCAGTGGCTGGCCGAGATGGAGTCCATGTCTCTCAAACAGCGGGATAGAGAAATGCTAGACGAAGACCTGAAACTGTACCACGCACTTGAGGAGAGGATTAGCCAGAGCGAGCGACTGGTGCAAAAGATGGCCGGTAGAGACAGGAGGGTGGAGCTGCTGCGAACCATCCCCGGGTTAGGGAAGTTCTTCGCGGTTCTGATAGCCAATGAAGTGGATGACATCAGACAATTCGCCAACGAAAAGAAGTTCTTCAGCCATATCGGCATTATGCCGTCCATCTGCTCCTCAGGAGGGACGACACTTCATGGGCTCTGACCCAGCAGGGGAATCGCTGGCCGAGGTCATGGCTAGTAGAGTGCTCGTGGGTAGCTATTCGACTTGATCCGGTGCTGCTGGACAAATTCCAACGGGTGTTGAGGGATTGCGGGAGCAAAAAGAAAGCGATTGTGGCTGTAACTCGGAAGCTGGCACTGCGTCTACAAAAAGTATTGTTGAGCAGAGAACCCTGTGTCGTTGGAGTAGTGGAATGATATGAGCCAGTCTATTGCATCCGAACTCAGATTAAGAAGGAGTGACGTTAACCAGTAGTAATTAGAACGCAACCCCTACAACAGGTAAGCGGTGCTTGACGTTTCACCTCCGGTAAAGCGAGTACGTTACGATGTTTGTCAGCACCGGTGGACGAAACGAACAGGTAAACGGTGCCCGAGCCCGAATAGCGGATTGGAAAGCGTCCCCGGAAACTGGGAACCGCGCCCAAGTAAGAGGGGTGATAATAACTGCGAACTCATAGCTACTGTTTTGTCTGCCTTGACCCGGGCGGAGATTATGCCCTTAGCCCTCCGGCTGTCAATGGTAAAGGCTTTGCCCGAGTTCTGGCTCGCCCTTGACAGCCTAGCAGGCTCAGGATAGACCTCCGGGTAGCAGGTCAAGTCAGTATTAGAAAGCGGAAAATCATTTGGCAGGATAGGTAACTCATTAGATGAAGGTAGCCGAATACTCTTGACACCCTACATAGCGGATGTGTACTTGTGTGAATACGAGACATATGGTAACGCGATAGATAAATTGCATTACTTTATCGAGGAAGTTTACAATCGGAGGATAATTCATTCGGCACTTGGCTATCGTTCACCACATGACTTTGAGGAGCTACTCATTATACAGGAGAATAACGAACCACTCCGTCGATCTCTCCTAACCCTGACTCTTCAGCCATGGATGTGCAACCTAGCTTTTGGTAATAGAAGGGAGTGTTTATGTTTGAAACAGCAATTGTAAGATATGAAAAACCGCGGAATTCACTAGAAAAAGCTCTAGATTCTATAGGTGGTTTCAAATCCCTCTCAAGTGATTCTAAAGTAATCATCAAGCCCAACTTCTGTCAATGGTATGACGGAGTAGATTTCCCTAAATATGGGGTAATAACCACTGCACGTATGATCGAAGATGTTGTTGTCCTCTTAAAGGAATATGGCATAAAAGACATTACAATTATCGAGGGTATTATTGAATCAGTAAAAAGGCCAAATCCAATAGTTCAACTTGTAGTTAAGTATATGGGGCTTGATGTATTAGTGAAAAGGTGCGAGCTTAAGGTGGTAGATGCACTTTCTGGGCCTTTTATAAATACCTCTGTAGACAATATCAAATTAGCAGTTAACAGAAGGGCTTTAGAGGCAGATTATGTCATAAATATGCCTGTTTTAAAAACCCATTCTCAGGTAATGGTTAGCTTGGGCATAAAAAATTTGAAAGGTTTACTCAGTCTTGGTTGTAGAAAAAGATGTCATACACAAATTGATAAAATCGGTTTGGAAAACCGCTTGGCTGTATTGCCTGATTTAATTCCCACATCATTAACAATAATCGACGGTATTTATTCTCTCGAAAGAGGGCCTCTAATTACCGGTAGAGCACACAGATCTAATATTATTGTTGTTTCAAAAGACATTATATCAGCCGATAAGGTAGGGGCGGCTATTCTTGGTATCCCGCCGGAAACCGTGCCCCACATATCAATGGCTGCCAATAAGAATGGACGGCCGCTTGATCTTAGTGACATTTCTATTAAAAGCGAAGTGGATATAAGGGAAATTGAAAAACCACACGCTTGGCAGTTCGAGCAGAGTAAATCTGGGGTTCAACCTATATTCTTTGAGCGGGCAGGGGTTAGAGGACTAACATTTAGGCCAGTTGACAAGACTATGTGCACATATTGTGGGGATTTCATTAGCTATGTGATATCAGCTTTCATGATGACAAATAATAAGGACAAGCCTTTTGATGATATTGAAGTTCTGCATGGGAAAATGTATGAACCTATGGGAAACCATAAACATACTCTACTTGTCGGCTACTGTCAGGTAAAGAAAAATGCAAAGAATCCTTTAATCAAACATTGTGCGGAACTGGCAGGTTGTCCTCCCAAAAAAGAGGAAATAATCGAAGCCTATGCGGAGCTCGGAGTTGAATTGCCAGATGATTTCGTGTCGAGAATGGAGAAGTACCCTGAGACTTTTAAAAAAAGATATATTAATAAATCAGAATTCGATGAGAACTTCTATAGAATTACGTCGGAATGAACTGGATTGAACCCCTCATTTCGATCCATGGGATTTGAAGTGATAGACCAAGTACTTATTTAGTATGAGGATGGCGGATGCCGGGCTACAAAGGAAGAGGTCGCGAGGTCATTCTAAGTGAAGGTTTTTCTGAGTTTCAGTGCGATGTCACTGTATGTCCTGTAGTTATGGCCATTTTTGGAGTGTTACCACCTCCAAATTGCATAGTGTATGCCGAAGATTCATGTCAGCCTTTAGCCAGTGCTAATTTAGGTATAGCAAAGCATTTTAATGTGCTTATTTACTAACTAGATGTACCTTCGGATAGAACTGATGAAAACGTTACCTATCTTGCTGACCAGATGACAGGCCTGATCAAATGGCTTATTAAGACTGTACCCGGAGTATCGTATTCAGAAGACAAACTAATTGACTGGTTTGATGCCGAAAAGAATTTTTTCGATATACTACACGATATATTTGAATTAAAAAAACACAAACCGTGCCCAATGGTAACCCGCGACGCATTTAGAGAAGAACCCCCCTAGCGACAATCCACCGTACTAGAGATGAGGTGCTTGAGTGGACACGTGTTTAGGCAGAAGAGATGAAGGAGCGTATAGAGACAGGAATAAATCTACCTAAAAAGAATCTAGGCATAGCATGGTGCGTTAGTGTCCGCTGGAGACCGTGATTTGTTCAATATGACTGACCGACCTCCTGTTATTGATAATGAAAGCGAAGGAATGAAACATGCCGTGCTCAAGATGGGTGACGGGAATGTCCTGTCATTGAAGTGGATACTTCCCTTGGTGGTGCTAGAATGGTGAGTGTGCTGGAGAGGCTAGCTGTAACCAGGGGATTGCCCAATGTAATTACCATGGACAATGGGCCGGAATTCACAGGGCGGGCACTGGATGAATGGGCATACCGTAAGGGCGTGAAGCTGAACTTCATCCAGCCGGGAAAGCCAATTAAGAATGCCTATGCCGAGAGCTTTATCGGGAGGCTCAGGGACGAGTGTTTGAACGAGAACTGGTTTATGAACCTGAAGCATGCCCGGGATATTATCGAAGACTGGAGGAAGGATTACAACGAGGTCAGGCCACACAGCTCCTTGAATGGTATGGCTCCCACGGAGTATGCTGAAACGGCGGCTGGGCTCTAATAGCCGGTGATACTAATACCTGGGTAAGGTCAACATCCATATCATAAAAATTGCAGAAAAGCTAATATTCTGGTCGAAAGCCCAGTTTTCATATTTCTTAAAATTATCAATGGCCCCTTTTAGTGCAGGTACGGCCCCGGAAAGTACTTTATTCGCCAACTGCACCAACGAATAGTAAATTAATTCAATTAGTGGATAAGGAGGCAAATGAGTTGAACTACGCGACTTTAACATTGCAGAGAAAAGACACGATAGGCCTAATAACCTTCAGCCGCCCCCAACTACTGAATGCATTCGATACGGAGATGTGTAAAGAGATTATTGCCGTGTGCAAGGAAATAAGTGAGGATGAATCTATCGATGTGGTTATATTCACCGGTTCGGGCCGGGCATTCGTAGCCGGAGCGGACATATCAGCAATGCAACCTATGAACCCACTTCAGGCGCTGCAATTCCTAAAGTACGTGATGGCGGCCACCAAGGCAATTGAGGACCTGGAGATACCTACAATTGGCGCTATCAACGGCTTTGCCTTCGGTGGCGGTAATGAGTTAGCGATGAGCTTTGACCTCAGGATTGCGTCCGAAGATGCCAAGTTCGGCCAGCAGGAGGTTAACCACGGAATTGCCCCTGGTGGCGGTGCGACGCAGCGGTTAAGCAGGCTTGTGGGCTACGGGCGGGCAATGGAGATAATCCTGACAGGCGACGTTATCGATGCCAGGGAAGCCTATCGTATCGGGCTGGTGAACAAAGTAGTGCGGCCCGCATCGCTGATGGATGAGTGTTTAAAGATGGCGGGCAAGCTTTCTCAGAAAAGCAGGGCGGCGCTCGCACAGGCTAAATCCGCGGTCAAGGCGTCCCGTAGCGTAGATATCGACCGGGGCTTGGAATTCGAGATCCAGTGCACCTCCCTGCTGTGGTCTACAGAAGAGCAAAAACGATTGATGAAAGCATTTCTGGATAAGCAACAGTCCAAATAAAACCTGAAGTACGTGCTTCCTGAAATGGAATGGAGGTGACGTAATGTCCGATAAAGATGAAGTGAAGGTAATCAATGAGCGAAAAAAGCAATGGCGGGATAAAGCCGCGAAATGGCCTTTAAGGCATGATGAATTCAAGACCTTGTCAGGGATACCGGTTGAGGTGGTGTATACTCCCGACGATATTGGCGAACTCGATTACTCGAGAGACCTGGGTTTCCCCGGTGAATATCCGTTTACTCGCGGCGTCCATTACTCGGGATACTTGGGGAAGTTGTGGACGATGCGGATGTTCTCGGGTCTGGGCACTGCCGAGGAGTCAAACAGACGCTATAAGTACCTGCTGGACCACGGTGAGACAGGACTGAGTGTGGCCTTCGATTACGCTACTTTAATGGGCTACGACACGGATATGCCACAGGCACTGGGAGAATTCGGAAAGTGCGGCGTGGCTGCCTCATCTATGGCCGACATGGAGATTTTGTTCGATGGGATTCCGGTAGATGAAATAACAACATCCATGACCATAAATGGGCCAGCCTCTGTAATCTGGGCAATGTATATCGCTGCTGCCGAAAAACGTGGCATTCCCATGAAGAAACTCGGAGGTACCATCCAGAATGATATTCTGAAGGAATACCAGGCTCAGAATTCTTACATCTTTCCACCTGAACCTTCCCTCAGACTTATAGTAGATACTTTTGAGTTCGGCACTAAGAATTTACCATCATGGAATACAATTAGTATAAGCGGTTATCATATTCGAGAAGCAGGCTCCACCGCAGTTCAGGAATTGGCTTTCACGCTGGCAAATGGCTTGACTTATGTAAAAGCAGGTTTGGAGAGAGGTTTGCAAGTCGATGATTTTGTGCCAAGACTCAGCTTCTTCTTTAACGTCCATAATGATTTCTTTGAGGAGATTGCAAAGTTTCGAGCCGCCCGCCGCATCTGGGCCAGGGAAATGAAAGAACGTTTCGGCGC
>JACWAE010000015.1 GCA_014874385.1 Dehalococcoidia bacterium
GCCACGATGAGCACCGGGCCTTCGATAGTCTCGACAGCTTCCTTTTGGGCTGGATTGAGGCAAGCTAGAATGTCCATAATTTGATTCTACCACGAATGTAGGGGCAATTCATGAATTGCCCCTACATAAATACCGCTGGGAAAGGGGATACTTAATACGTGAAGACAGGCTTGTCTTTGGTGATGACCCGCTTCTCCTCCGCTATTTGCTGGCGGAGGTACTTGGGGAGAGAGAATATCCCTGAATGAGCGAGCCCATCGTAAAATCTGAGTTCCCCTCTGACCCGGCTCGCTATCCTGCGGTCGATCTCCTCCGCAGAAAGCTCGCGGGGGTCCAGAGTCTGCGAAACTGCGGCGAAACCCCAGGGGCCGCCGAAGGAAGGAATCTCCGCCTGATAAGGAGCAACCACGGAAAAAACCGCCTTCAAAGTATTTATCACTGCCAGAAATGTGGACGGCAACATCACACTGGTCGCTCCGGTCTGAAGTGACATTATGCCGCCTTTTTTCAGCTTCTTGCTGAGGTCCTGATAAAACTCTTTGCTGAAGAGCAGGGAAGCAGGCCCTTCCTCTAACGGCTCGGTCAGATCGAGTATCATAACATCGAATTTTTCCTTAGTCTCAGCCGTGTATTTCAAGGCATCCATGTAGAGAAGCTCAACCCGGCTGTCATCGAAGGCTCCCTGGCTCAGCGACGGTAGATATTTCTGGCATATCTGCGGAACCTTCCTGTCTATATCCACCATCACCACCCTCTTCACCGTTTTGTGAGCCAGCACCTCTCTTAAAGTGGCCCCTTCCCCGCCACCGGCAATGAAAACGGTCTCAGGCTTAGGGTGGGCGATCATCGGAGGATGAACCAGGGTCTCATGATAGATGAACTCGTCCGACTCGCTGCACTGAATCTTGCCATCCAGAATAAGGCATCTGCCGAAGGCAGGGCTATCGAGTATCTGAATGGACTGGTATTTAGATTTCCCCACATAAGGCATTGCACTCACGCTGAATGTCTGGATGAGATCGGGACTAACGCAATCCCAAAACCAATTTATAGCCGTCTCTGCCATGTACTAGAACCCCCTTTTCAGCTCGACAATAGAGGGATTTTTGCTCTCCAGACTCTCCATAATAAATCTGGCAGCCTCCTCCGGCTGGAACAGGTCCCCGTAGGTGAAGACATCGATTGCCGAATAGCCGTACTCCGGCCAGGTATGAATACAGAGATGGGCCCCGGTAATCAATACCACTCCGCTTATCCCCTGGGGCAGGAAGCGGTGGAAGGACTCTCCGATTACTGCATTGCCGGCATCCTTGGCTACGGTATGGAGAACGCCCTTTATAAACTCCATATCATCGAGGAGGTCTTTGTTGCACTCCTTCAAATCCAGAAGGAAATGCTTCCCCATAGTCCGCATACTATCCACCTCACTACAAACTTGTTCAATTATATAGGATGTGGTTATTTTTCTCAAACAACTTCCTCTTTTCAACAGGACTGGATAAGGGTATAATACGTTTGGTCTGTCCCTTAAAGATGAGGCTGCGAGAGATAGCCAATAAGCTATCTCCTGGAATTTATCAGGAGTTAGGTTATCTTTATGGGGAAAGGGGGATAAACCAATGGCTGCCAAAGCTTATGTACTGATTGAAACCTCGGTGGGGAAAACAAAGGATGTGGTACGTGCCATCAGCAAGCTCAAGGGAATGAGAGAGGTACATGCAGTGACCGGCCCCTATGATGTTATCGCAGTGGTGGAGGGAGCAGACTTGACCGCTGTGGGCAACCTGGTCACCAACCACATCCATCCCGTAGGCGGTATAGCGAGGACTGTAACCTGCCTGGCGATAGACGTGGGATAGAGATTAGCAGCCACCTCTATTTCAGGCGATTCGAGCGGTGAAGAGGAGGTCAAGGGCAATCTCTAAACTGAAAGGAAGTGATGCATGGATTTCCGATTCACTGAAGAGCAGGATAAATTTCGCCAAAAGACAAAAGATTTCCTGGCTAAGGAACTCCCCTCGGACTGGCTGACCGGCGGGGCTCCTGAAGATGAGACCGACGAGTGGTGGAAGCTCACCCAGAGATTTCTGAAGAGGATCGGCGAACAGGGATGGATATCAGCAACTTGGCCTAAAGAATATGGCGGCCAGGAACGCCCGACGTGGGAGGACGCTATATTTGGCGAGGAGCTGGCATACTGGAGAGCGCCGGCTCAGGACTACTGGTTCCGCTGGAAGATGATCAGCGCCCTCCTGCTGAATTTCGGCAACGACGAACAGAAGAGGCAGCACCTGCCGGGGATAGCCAGCGGTCAGGTCTACTGGTGCCAGGGTTTCAGCGAGCCGGGAGCCGGCTCCGACCTGGGCGGCTGCCAGGTCAAAGCCCAGGATAAAGGAGACTATTTCCTGGTAAACGGCCAGAAGATTTGGACCACAGGGGCTCACAGAGCCCACTGGTGCTTCGCGCCGCTGCTCTCAGACCCCGATGCCCCCAAGCGCTCCCGAATGCTCAGCATGTTCCTCGTAGATATGAAATCCCCGGGCATCACTGTAAGACGTCTGGAGAGCATCGAAGGGGTAGCACACCTCTGCGAGACCTTTTTCGATGATGTCAAAGTCCCCAGGGAGAACCTGGTAGGGGAAAGAGGCCGCGGCTGGCTTGCCGCCATGGCCCTGGTAAACATCGAGAGGTCAGGCATGGGCTTCGCTTCAATGCCGCAGAAAATCCTGGAGCAGCTCGTAGAGTATGTCAAAGAGACCAAAATCGATGGCGTGCCCCTGTCTCAAAACCCCGTAATTCGACGCAAGCTTGCTGAAATGGCTATCGAAATACAGGTCTGCCGCATGCTGGCCTACCGGGTAGCATGGGTGCAGGCCACAAATCAGGATGTCACCTCTGTCGGAGCCATAATCAAGCTGTACGGAAGCGAATTGATGCAGAGGGTCTCCGCTACCGGGCTGGAGATACTGGGGCTCTACTCACAGCTTGTGCCAGGCTCCAAGTGGGCCAAGCTTGCCGGCAATATTACCCGTGATTACATGTGGAATCTAAGCATTACCATAGCTGGAGGTACCTCCGAGATACAGCGGATTATTATCGCTACCCAGGGGCTGGGGCTGCCCAGGATGTAGCTTTTAAGCTAACAATGAAAAATAGGGGGTAAAAAAGCATGGATTTCGCACTCAGCGAAGAGCAGGAAATGCTAAGGAACTCGGCTCGTGATTTTCTGACCAAGGAGTGCCCTAAGACACTGGTGAGACAGATGGAGACAGACGAGAAGGGCTATTCTCCGGGCCTGTGGAAAGGCATGGCAGACCTGGGCTGGATGGGCCTCGTCTTTCCCGAAGAGTATGGCGGGTCGGGCATGACTTTTCTCGATTTGTCTATCCTCATTGAAGAGCTGGGAAGAGCGCTTGCCCCTTCTCCCTTCCTGCCCTCAGTAGTGTACTGCGGGCTGCCCATCATGGCAGCAGGTACCGAAGAGCAGAAAAAGCAGTTCCTGCCCAAGATAGCCAAAGGCGAGATGATAATGACCCTGGCTCTCACCGAGCCCAGCGCCACCTGGGATGCAGGCGGCATCACCGTCAAGGCGAATGCCGAGGGGGATGATTTCGTCATCAGCGGCACCAAGCTCTTTGTCCCCGATGCTCATATCGCCAGCTACCTGCTCGTGGTCGCCAGAACCAAAGAGGGCAAGCACAAGGAGGACGGCATAACCCTCTTTCTGGTGGATGCCAGGAGCCCAGGAATAAAACTCAACCTACTTAAAACAATGGGCTCGGACAAGCAGTTCGAGGTCATCTTCAATAAAGTGAAAGTCCCCAGGAAGAATATCCTGGGCAAGGTTGACCACGGCTGGCCCATAATCCAGGACCTCATGCCGAAGGCCACGCTGGCGCAGTGCGCCTTCATGGTGGGCGGCGCGCAGCAGGTGCTGGAGATGACGGTCAACTATGCCAAGGAGAGAGTGCAGTTCGGACGCCCCATCGGCAGCTTCCAGGCCATCCAGCACAAGTGCGCCAACATGGCCACCGATGTCGACGGCTCGCGCTTCATTACCTATCAGGCAGCTTGGAAGCTCAGCGAAGGGATGAACTGCGCCCTAGAGGTATCCATGGCCAAGGCATGGGTGAGCGAGGCCTATCGGCGCACCTGCGCCGAGGGGCACCAGATTCACGGCGGCATCGGGTTTATCAAGGACCATGATATGCAGCTTTACTATCGCAAGGCCAAGGCCTCAGAGCTAGCCTTCGGGGACGCCGACTATCACCGCGAGCTGGTAGCCCAGCAGATCGGCCTGTAATTCGCAAATAACGTAGGGGCACGGCATGCCGTGCCCCTACAATAAGAGATGTAGTTGCCCAATTTATTGGGCCTATCCCGCCTGATAAATCAGGCAACTACAATATCGAAATGGGGACGCTATGGACTGCATCTTCTGCAAAATCGCCAGCGGAGAGATCAAGACCAACATCGCCTATCAGGATGAAACGGCGGTCGCCTTCCCTGACATCAACCCCAAGGCCCCGGTGCACCTTCTCATAATACCCAGGAAACATATCGAGTGCATTGCCGACCTCACCGTGGATGAAGAAAAGCTTATGGGGCACCTGGTATCCATAGCGAACAAACTGGCGCAGCAGCAGGGCATCTCGAAGTCAGGATACCGCCTGGTCATTAACTGCGGCCCTCATGGGGGGCAGGTGGTGCCTCATATCCACATCCATCTCCTCGGCGGCCGTCAGATGGGCAGATTAGGGTAGCCCACCGCTCAAAGGTGATGTTATCATCCCCGCGCATGTAGTATGTCCCAATCCACTACCGTGTCATTGCGAGGCCATCCGAAGAAGAGAGTAGGGCAGGTTTCTAACCTGCCATTGTTATCCTATGTCATTGCCATCCGCTAGGAGGCCCCGGCAATCCTTCGTGCCCTTTGAGCCTTCCATTACCGCTAACATGCTTCATTATTTTTAACTACCTGTACGATTATCTTGACAAATAGTACTGCGAAGAGTATAATTTATAAGCTTTCTACAAAGCATCTATGGGGATACTGGAATGCAATCGAAAAAGTCATTGCTCAATATAGGGAAGAGTCTTCCTGTTAAAACAAGAATTGCGGTATGGTTCATGTATTTTACCGCATTTATGTGGTTCACTTTTTTACTATGTTCCGGGGCTCTTAATGGGTTTCGTTGGGGTGATTCAGGGTCCTGGGACTTCATCGTCTTGTTGCTCTATATTGGCCCCTATGTTTTGGCCGCTTACCTTGCTACCTTAAAAAACAAATCAGCTTATATAGCTGCTTCATTAATACTTATTTTGTACCTTTTCTTCCTGAATTGGCCACTTATTGGGAATTGGTCTCTTACCGTGGGTTCAGGAACTTATTACTATCTCATGGCCTCCAATGTTCTCATTCTTATCCCCGCAATCCTTATTGTGCTTGATGCGAACAGTCACTTGAAAACTGCAATGTTTCAACTGGCAGGGGCTGAGATAAAGCTTAATATTTCACTGGCTGTATTTCTAATCGGATGCGCTCTACTTATCGCTGCTTTGGTTATCCACAATTACAGTGGCCTAATACAGATTTTACTGGGTTCCTTTGGAGTTATGTTCGCGATTCTGGTGGCAATAGGCGTCCTGAGTAGAGGGAAAGAAAGGTGGACAGCTCTTTGCTTCGCATCTATATTGTTGCTGGGATTCTCGGCAGTCGATTTTGGCAGCATCGGTACGCTAACTATGCTTCCGGGCGTTGTCCTGCTTGCGATATCTATTTTGAAGTTGATGAATAACCGGACTAAACCCAGCAAACGTGACACCATTACCTGAACGTATAGCAAGACGAATTCCCGGATTACATAAAATGAAAAAACAAATATTTGTAGCAAGTATGTTATTAATCGCATTAGCTTTGTTGTTGAGCGGATGCAGTAAGAATAATGTAGTCACTACACCTACGCCATCGCCTACGCCAGTATCATCACCTACGCCTATATCCACGCCTGAGCCTATATCGTGGCCCACGCCTGGACAGGGGTTTAGTTCATGCCCTAGTTATGAGAGTTCACCGCCACCAAGTGGAATTGGAGGTTGGCCGCAGCCCAGAGCTTTAACAGAGGAAGAGCAAGCCAGGGTTGTACAGATAGCTTTGAGCAGTCCCGAAGCATCTGATTGGCTTCAGGGCCGGACAGACTACCGGGTATCACCTGTCGATTGGTATGCCATTGAATGGCATGACGGTAAATTTGGAGGATGGTCTATGCTGTATGATCTGACTGAGTACGATGAATCACCTTGCTGGTCCCAATGTTCCTATTGGTATCCCGGTGTCAGTATACACGCCGTTGAACAAGGCATAATATTCGGCATGCAAATCGTGGTTGACCTGGACTCTGGTAAGACGGTCAAAGTAGTTGGCCCCTTCCCTCCCCCATAAATAAATAATTAATATATGTCTTTGCGAGGCTAAGTGGTACAGTTTCCGGGGATAGGTCGGAATCGGCATGAACATGAAAATGAATGAAGTAGCGTGCGTAGCCATGGGCTTAGCAGCACTGGCATTGTTGACCGGCATATGGCTGTTGTCCGGGTTCACGGGCAGCGAGGCAGGCCACGTTGCCATTGTTGTCCCCTGGATAAGGGAGGCACTAGCCAGCGGATATGCAATAGCCACGGTGTACATTGTAGCCGAATTTGTTATTCCCGCAATGCTCGGGCTGATCGTGGTCCGGCGCTGGACGATAGCAGTGCCGGCTCTGGCATTGCTCGCGGTCTATCTGGTTAACACGATACTCAACCGGGATTTCGATGCTTTCACAGTAAATGGTGGACTGCTCGAATTTATAGGAGGGTGGTTGATTCTGTCGCTGTTCGCCGCGCTGGCGTGCTCTGGCGGGATTTACCTGCGGCACAAACTGCACTGGGCATGAAAACATAAAGGGTTGCAAGACCTGACTGATTACGATTAATCACCTTGTTGGTCCCAAGTTGCCTAAAGATCCTAAAGGTATCTGTCCGGGACATTATCAGAAAAACGCTCGAGAATAGTCTTATCACCCTTTATCACTCAAGATGCCCCACTCTGGATAATCGATGTAACTACTTTCATCGCTTCTGATTGCGGGAAGCCATAGATGGTGACCGTAAAACCGGTGTTTCCTTGATTCCAGAAGAACTGGCAAAAACGAATATCGGAGGACTTATTTTTCTCAGACATCGGGGCTGACGACCATTTTACATCTACGCCGTTGATTACATCGTACCCGTATCCTTCCTGGCCGAAATCGATATCCCCTGGCTGGTTCGCTTCCTGTATCGACAGATACGCCGTATAATCTGCATCAGGCTCAGCGGAAATGTAGTTTAACGCCACGATGAGATAGTCTCCGTCCGAACTATTCCCGGCCGGTCCCGAAATCCAGGGTGGAGGCTCCATATTCCCGGGCAGATATGCCGGCAACACTATCTGGAAAGGAACGTTTTGCTGTGCCTCAGCGATGTCCCGAGTCCGAAGTGTGGGAAAGTCCCCCCATTCTTTAGATTGGTAATCGTACGCAACGACAGACCATGCGCCGCTGGAGTCCTGCTTCAGCAATTTCTGAAGCATGAATCGGTACAGGTAACGATCGGTATCGACAAAAACCAGAGCTGCCCGGTCGGGATCTGTCCAAAGTAGGGTCGAACTGAGCACAGTGCCGGTAGGTTTAAACTCACCCTCATGCATAAATTGCAGCGTGGTGGCAATAGCATCATCACGACGATAGGAACTTTCCTGATCATCCACCTGGTGCTGCACGTCTTGTAGATCATCGAAGCCATAAGAAGTATAACTGGTACCCGCCATACCTGCCCATTCCCCGTCAAGAGGGGAAGGCGATAGGTTGGCCGCCCCGTTACTTGATCCCTGATTGCTGCAGGCGGAGCATAGTATAACGACTAATAAAGGAATGACTAATCCGAGACCTGCAATTCTACTGATGAATTTAACCCTCCCTATCCCGTCAATTTCTGTTTTTATCAATATATGTTTGTAAGGCTTTCACAGCCAAAATCATAACGTAGAGCAAAAAAGCTACTGCTAATATGCCTAACACGATTAAAATCATTCCAAATATTGACATCTCCCGCCTCCTGAATAGTATGGGCCGGGCACCGTGCCTTATGCAGATGTATAACTATGTATGCCAGGAAGGGTGTATGCAGTGTAATTTGTGGTGAGTGCAGGATTATAGATGATGCTTACTCCTCCTGGTGCCCAACTATAACCAGATTACCAAGGGTGCTATGGATCCCGCTGCTAGCTAGTGGCGCCAGTCGCTATATTGTAGTGCTGGACTATCCACGAAGATTCATGGCTCTCAATCTACAATCTTTAAGATTATTTGTCAAGTATTTTTAGAAGAGTACGCCACCCGGATGTCGGTTAGCAGAGTAGACGATTAGAACAGGACAGTGGTTATAATTTTTGAAGTGGGTAGGTCGGAGCACCTGCTCCGACTGGCCCCGGCAGGATACTGCGTCATTGAGAGGCCATCCGCAGGAGGCCGCGGCAATCTTTCGTGCCTTTTTACTATTCTGTTTTATCACCTGGTTGTCGACCTTTTAGAGCGTTTTGAAATCTTTTTACAGTAACATAGATAATGATCATGAATCCACTGGCAATAAACATGCCAGTTGTAAAAGCTACAACGTTGTATGAGCCATCATCATTCTTCAGCACCGGAGATAACCAGTTTAGCAGCCCCAGCAACATAGGAGACAGGATTAAAGCCATTCCCGTTACTGTCAAAACCTTCAAATTGCCTTCGGATAGCTCCACTTTTTCTTTAGACTCGCCTTTATCTTTTTTCATGTTGCCTCCTCAGAAAATACTTCTTCGCTAGCACGTTCTCGGTATCTTGGGCATTACGCTAACGTGCTGCTTAATAACCTTCACTATTCTCAGCATGAAGCACTGCAGGGCGGTTGGGGGCATACCTGAGTCTATTAATCGCCCATGCCTTAAAGCGACAAAGAGACCTCGCATCGTCCAGTCAGCAAGGCAGCCCACATATTAAAAGTTAAGCACTAATGCCCGCCATCTCCACCCTTGTAGTGCAGGATAGTGCCATAAAGTAGCTGGCCCATATAGCCATAAGCTCCCACAGCAAAGACATCGGTAGAGGAGCTCCCCCAGACACCATAGAGTTCATCCGAAGTGCCGCTGTTCATAACACTCCAGGCGCTGCCATCATAGTGCAGGATGATGCCATCAACTCCCACGGCGAAGACATCGGAGGAGGAACTCCCCCAGACACTTTCGAGACCATCTGAAGCACCATTGTCCATGGCGCTCCAGGAGCTACCGTTGTAGTGCAGGATAGTACCATACCCCACGGCAAAGACATCGGAGGGCGAACTTCCCCAAACACTAAAGAGCATATTTGTGGTGCCGCTGGTCATCGTGCTCCAAGCGCTGCCGTTGTAGTGCTGTATAGCGCCCTCGTCTCCCACAGCAAAGACATCGGTGGAGGAGCTCCCCCAGACACCCCTCAGGGTATCTGCGGTGCCGCTGTTCATGACACTCCAGGCGCTGCCATCGTAGTGCAATATAGTGCCATACCCTATATATCCTCCCACAGCAAAGACATCAGTGGAGGAACTTCCCCAGACACCATAGAGATCATCCGAGGTGCCGGTGTTCATGACATTCCAGGTGCTGCCATCGTAGTGCAGGATGATATCATCCCCCACGGCAAAGACATCGGAGGAGGAACTCCCCCAGACATCAATGAGTCCTGGAAATAATGTGGTGTTGCTGTACACGGTACTCCAGGCGCTGCCATCGTAGTGCAGGATGGTACCATCCCCCACGGCAAAAACATCTGAGGAGGAACCACCCCAGACACTAATGAGGCCTGGTAATGTGGTGCCGCTGGTCATGGCACTCCAGGGGCTGCTGCTTGGTGTGGCTGATGGAATGCTTGGGCTCGGTGTATTCGTCGCTGTAGATGTTGGAGCACTTCCAGACGAACAGCCCGAAACTGCCAAGCACATCATCAGTAATACTACAGCTAGTACGACGAGAGCCTTGTTTATCTTTGAGTTAAACATCTTATCGCTCCTTTGCTGCTACGATTGCTCCAAACTTGCTTCTGTCTGGTATTGTCATCGAGCCTTACTATAGCCTTAGCTGTTAACTCTGTCAAGATTGTCATCTAAGTGGATGTACGCTATTTATCTGAGTGGATACAATACGCCCCAACATTTCCCGTTCAGGTCGACCTATGTTGAACTGGGGAGAGCATGAAGCACTACAGGGCGGTGGGATGGTGCCAATAAAGATTATCGTTGGCCCTGCTTTCCCTCAATAGTGCAGGATCTTCCATCATATCCGACGATGAAGACATCGGAACTGTAACCGCCCGCTTTGGTTTACGGGGCTATGGTTTGAGCCGTTGTGTTCCCGCTACAATCGGGGTTAGACCTTACGATACCGTAGTTGGCCCAATAGATAGAGTTGATAACCCTGAGTTCACCGGGTTCGCGGTACACTAGCATTTCGCTATGGTAGGATCGCCCTAGGTTATCTACCCCTTCCAGTACAAGGATTCTACCCCCTGTTGCTTGCCCGCCCTTGCAAAACACGGTAGGCATGATAAAGGTATCAACTATCGTTGGCGGTCCGTTAGGGGCGGTTCCAAACCCGCCTGCGGTATCAAGCGCCTCTTCCACCATTAAGGAGGTTTCTAATTTGCCTAACCCTTCCAGATCCGCCACTTTCACATAACCTACGACTTGGGCTAAAACTGCCTTCGCTTCGCTGATACTTGGATATGGTTCCCCTGTGCTCTGGCTACACGCAACTACGGGGATCACCAGCAGGCACATAACAAACACTACCAATGCTTTCATGTCCACCCCCTTACCACATTGTTTCTTGCGATATTCTACCACGAAATGTATAATGGCGCAAGACGAATATATGTGGTAATGATAGTAGAGTGTTAACCGGGATTACATAAGATGAGAAAGCAAATATTTGTCGCAGGTATATTATTGGTCGCATTAGCTTTGTTGTTGAGCGGATGCAGTAAGAATAATGTGGTCACTACACCTACACCAATATCATCACCTACGCCTATACCATTGCCCCCTGGACAAGCGTTTAGTTCGTGCCCTAGTTATGAGAGCTCACCGCCGCCAAGTGGAATTGGGGGTTGGCCGCGGCCAAGAGCTTTGACAGAAGATGAGCAAACCAGGGTTGTACAGATAGCTTTGAGCAGTCCCGAAGCATCTGATTGGCTTCAGGGCCGTACAGACTACCAAGTATCACCTGTCGATTTGGGGGATGGTCTATGCTGTATGACCTGACTAAGTACGATGAATCACCTTGTTGGTCCCAATATTCCTATTGGTATCCGGGTGTCAGTATACACGCCGTTGAACAAGGCATAATAATCGGCATGCAAATCGTGGTTGACCTGGACTCTGGTAAGACGGTCAAAGTACTTGGCCCCTTACCTCCCCCATAAATAAATAATTAATATATGTCTTTGCGAGGCTAAGTGGTACAGTTTCCGGGGATAGGTCAGAATCGGCATGAACATGAAAATGAATGAACCCGCGTGCGCGGCCATGGGCTTAGCAACATTGGCAGTGTTGACTGGCATATGGCTCTTGTCGGGGTTCACGGGCAGCGAGGCAGGCCACGTTGCCATTGTTGTCCCCTGGATAAGGAAGGCATTATCCAGCGGATATGCAGTGGCCTCGGTGTTCATTGTCGCCGAATTTGTTATTCCTGCACTCCTCGGGCTGATTGTGGTCCGGCGCTGGACGATAGCAGTGCCAGCTCTGGCATTGCTCGCGGTCTATCTGGTTAACACGATACTCAACTGGGATTTCGATGCTTTCACAGTCAATGGTGGGCTGTTCGAATTTATAGGAGTGTGGTTGATTCTGTCGCTGTTCGCCGCGTTGGCATGCTCTGGCGGGATTTACCTGCGGCACGAACTGCACGGAGGCATGAAAAGATAAAGGGACAAGACACCACCGTGCATGTAAAGCAGTATTTAAAGGTCACATATATAAGCAAACCACCGGCCCCATTTAAAAATCGACCCGTAGCTTCGCACTAACCAAATTTCTCCCGCTTATGTGATTTATGCAATCGACTTGACGCCAAAGCCTGGCCTTTTATGTCTTTGCGAGGCCATCCCAAGGAGGCCGCGGCAATCTCTCGTACCCCTCCCTAAGAGCATAACAGTGATAGTCTTTTCCTCTTCGAACCATTCGCCATAATGCCATATCTCAGTGCCCCGAATCTCTGCGACATTTTCGTCTTGACAGTAGTAGAACATTTGTGCTACTATTCGCCTGCGTAAATCCCGCTGGAGTGAAAACATGAGGCTTTTGAGACTGGCAATCGAAACCCAGAAATGGGAGTTGGCAGCCCACGTTTTGATCCTGGGAGCTATTAAAGCAAGGCAGAGTGACAATGATAAACGCGTCGTCCAGGACAGGAAAAAGTACCAGAGGCAAGGCAAAAAAGTCTGAGCAGAGCTTCTACTCCAGGGCACTGGACGAAGCCGAGGGCCTGGACTTCGAGCTGGCTCAGGGCGTTGAGGGCATAGACGACGAGATCGCCCTGCTCAGGCTCAAGATAAAGTCTATCCTTGAGAGCGACCCCGACAATATAAAGCTCATTGCGGAAGCGACCAACGCCCTATCCCGTCTGGTCATGGCGCGCTACAAGATGGGCAGCAGCCATAAGAAAGCCCTGGCCCATGCCATAGGCGGAGTTCTGAAAGACCTCGCCGTACCGTTGGGAATCAAATATTTACCCTAGCGTTCTTTCATGGGTACCTGGAGCATCCGCTCCGATCATACCCGGTGAAAGCGAAGAGTCGCCATTTCATAGTCGGCGAATCTTCCATCGTGATTCTGATCACGGTGCTACAACTAAATAGCAATTTCGGCATTTCACCATTGCCGAGGGACAAATTCCCTCCTGCCGGGGGTTTGGGAGCCTGTCCTCAGCCCAGTCCTCAGCCCAGTCCTGAGCCCAGTCCTGAGCCCAGTCCTGAGCTTGTCGAAGGATTGTCGAAGGATTGTCGAAGGATGTCCCCAAAAATGTAGGGGCGTATGGCGTACGCCCTCACCCCAAGACTGGGGGATTTAGGGGGTTCAATACTAATTTGATAACCTTGCGACCCTACCAACTCGAAGTAGCACGCGCTGTCGCCGACAGCGTGGTCAACCGCAGAGGGCTGACCTTCTCGGTGGAGATCGCCCGTCAGGGCGGTAAAAACGAGCTTTCGGCCCAGCTCGAAGTGCTGTTGCTTACCCTCTTTATCCAAAGGGGCGGCAACGCCGTAAAATGTTCCCCTACCTTCAAGCCGCAGACAGTCATTTCCATGATGCGGCTCAGGGAGAGGCTGAACGATTGGGGCTATTCTCGAATCTGGAAAACCGAGATGGGCTATATCCTGAGGCTGGGCAACGCCAGACAGATATTCCTCTCCGCCGATGAGTCGGCGAACGTGGTGGGGAATACTGCCCATATCCTCCTCGAGGTTGACGAAAGCCAGGATGTATCTAAGGAGAAGTACACCAAGGAGTTCAAGCCCATGGGTGCGGCGACCAATGTCACCACAGTACACTACGGCACCACCTGGGATGACTCCACCTTACTCGAAGAGGTGAAACAGCTTAACCTGGAACTGGAGAGGAAAGACGGTATAAAACGCCATTTTCGCTTCGCCTGGCAGGATGTGGCAATGTATAATCCTTATTATCTCAGTTATGTCCAGGTAGAGAAAGAGCGGTTGGGCGGGAGCCACCCGCTGTTCTTGACCCAGTACTGTCTCGAGCCGGTACATGGCGGCGGTGGGTTCCTCAGCACACAGCAGCTTGCCCAGTTGCAGGGCACACACACTCGCCGCCACGAACCGAAACCTTCAAGGACATACGTCGCAGGCATAGACCTGGCAGGGACAGCAGAAGAAACAGGTGATGCCGCACTGCACTCTGCCAGACCCATGCAGGACTCAACAGTAATCACTATCGGAGAGCTCGACTTCTCCGTTTGCAGCGACATAGTGCCTCTGCCGCAGGTCAACATCGTAGAGCACTACTGCTGGACAGGCAAACCTCACGTCGAGCAATATCCCCAGCTCCTCGATGTGCTCAAGAATGTCTGGCGGGTCAAAAGGGCCGTGGTGGATGCAACCGGAGTGGGAGCTGGCGTTGCCAGCTTTTTGTGCGGCGCACTGGGTACGGTAATTGTCCCCTTCTTGTTCACGCAGGCATCCAAATCCAGGCTCGGCTTCGAGCTTCTGGCAGCGATAAATTCGGGTCGGACCAAAATGTATGCCCGGGATGCGTCTGAGGAATGCCGCGAGTTCTGGTTTCAGATAGTGAAGGCTAAGAGCACCTTCAGGGCCAATCAGACTATGGACTTCTATGTCGACCCTGCCGTGGGACACGATGATTTTCTCTCCAGTCTGGCCCTGCTGGTCGAGGCAGCGCGATACACACCCAGGTCAGCCCGCGGGCATGTGAGAGAGGCAGCTTTATGAGAGAAGACCTCGATCTCATCTTCGATTCTCTGCCCGAATACTCAGAATACCGCGACCAGGGCTGCGACCTGTCCCCATCTTGCCTCAAGTGTCCCCTGCCTAAATGCCGCCACGATAAGCAGGAAGGAGGCAGGCGTGCCTCCAAGAGGCTTAGAGACATGGAGATTTTCAGGCAGCGAACCGCGTCAGGCAGAAGTGTATCTGAGCTTGCTACAGAATTCGACTTGAGCAAACGTACTATTCAACGAATTATCAGGAGGTTGTCCGGTGAATAATGAAAACATTGTAGGGACAAAGCAAGGCTACGTACGGGAAGCTATAAATAATAACCTGACCCTGCCACAGCAGATAAGCCGCATGGACCCGGAGAGATTGAGAGCATACCGCGAGAACCTCGAATTCTATAATGGAACGCAGTGGCTGGGCCGCTCCCGTTCCCGTGAACGACGACTTACTTTCAACTATGCCAAGGTCTTCGTGGACAAGATCACCAGCTATCTCATGAGCGGGCTGGGCTCAGCCATAGACCCCGCATCCGCGGAGGACAGGGAGAAGTCCCGACGGGCTGAAGAAGCCATATACAAGGCGTATGAGTCCAACAATCTGGAGCAGCTCGACTTCGATACCGAGCTCGACACCGCCATCCTGGGCGACGGCTGCTACAAAGTGACCTGGGATTCGCGGGAGCGCCAGGTGCGGGTATCAGCGCCCGACGTGCAGGGTATTTTCGTCTGGTGGCTGGGCGATGATGTCACCCGTGTATGGCGGGTCGCCAGCCGCTATCAACTATCAGCCGATGAAGTCAAATTCCTTTACAATGCAGGGGCGACCCGGCGCGTTAACCCTGGCACGGGCAAATCCCAATCGACTGTCATCGAGGTGTGGACAGAGAGGAAATTCGAGTTATGGATTGACAATACACTGTTCGAGCGAAAGGCCAATCCCTATGGTTTCATCCCCTTTGTCATCTACCCCAACCTCAGGGAGCCCAAGAAGTTCTGGGGAGTCTCCGACATCCCCGCGCTCATGGAGCCGTCGCGGGAGTTGAACAGGGCTCTCTCCCAGCTTTCCTTAATTCTCGAGCTCTCAGGAAACCCAATTGCCGTACTGGAGAACATCGAGAACGCCCAGGACATAGCAGTACAGCCGGGGGCGGTGTGGGAGATACCGGAGCGTGCCAAGGCATACCTCCTCGACCTGCTGCAAGGGGGAGGGGTAAAGCTGCATGTGGACTATATAGACCTGCTCTACCGCACGCTGCACGACCTCTCCGAATCGCCGCGTACCGCCTTCGGCGACAACGAGCGTGGCCTCTCCGGGGTCGCCCTGGAGATGGAGCTTCATCCTCTGTTACAAAAGGTGAAGCGCAAGCGAACTATCAGGACGGCTGTGTACAGGCGGCGCAACGAATTGATACTGAGGGTGCTGGAGAAGATGACAGGCGAGAATTTCGGCAATTACCGCTCACGAATCATCTGGGGGCCGGTCTTGCCGCAGGATAGGGGACGCCTGGTTCGAGAAGAGCAGATACTGGTCGGCTCTGGCATACATTCACGGCGCAGAGCGATGGACGAGCTCGGCATCGAAGACCCCGATGCAGAATTCGATCGCTGGCTGGAGGAACAGGACAGGATACCCCGGGCAGAGGGTGGCCAATAGATTGAGAACGCAGCAGCCTGGTTACGGGATACAGGCAGGTTTCAGGCAGCAGTGGCGGCAGTACCCTTAGTTACTCGATAGTACATGGCCAAAATGACTATCTAGTGATTTACACCTTCACGTAGAGCTTCTATTATCATTGCCGAGTGTATTTACAATGGGATGGCAGGGTAGATAAACCTGAATCCGAATCGGTATCACTATCCCGCGATGGCCTATGTTCTTTTTTATTGGAGGGGCAAGCCGGCCCTGGGTCAGGGGGGACGCATTGGGTAATCCGAACAATATTAATACACAACATGGGAGATTGCTCTAGATGCAAGGAACTGCTGAAGCCATCGGAGTAGTCGGTATTATCGTCTTCTTGGCGCACTTTTTCACAGGTGTTTTCAGCCGAACAAAAATACCTGACGTTCTCTTTATGATTGCCATAGGCATCTTCCTGGGACCCGTTTTGACCCTGGTATCTCCTACCCAGTTCGGTCAGGTGGGCCCGGTCTTTGCCACCATCACCCTGGTTATTATCCTGTTTGAATGCGGTACAACCCTGAAGCTCAGCACATTGCGTTCAGCCATCGGCGGCGCTCTGGGGCTGACCCTATTAACTTTTGCAGTTACCACAACAATCGTCTCTGCACTTACGTTCTGGCTGACTGACCTGGAACTGCTGCCCTGCTTCATTCTGGGAGCCCTTTTTGGTACCACGGCAGAGGCAATAGTAATTCCTCTAACCAGGCAGCTTAAAATGCAGGAGGAGAGCCAGACCATCCTGTCGATAGAAGCGACGGTAAGCAGTGTCTTAAGTATTATCCTTACGATTGCCCTGATTGAAGCCAGCCAGGGAGGGGGAATTCAAGTCGTTTCCCTTACGCGCAATATACTCTCATCTTTCGTCGTATCGATTTTTCTCGGCATAATCGGCGCCCTCGCCTGGTCGATTGTACTCCATCGCATACATGCAGTAAAAAACACTATGTTAACTACCCTGGCCTTTGTCTTCGTGATTTTTGGCGTCGTCGAGATACTGGGATTCAATGGCGCCATGGCTGCACTGGCATTCGGCATAACCATGGGTAATATCGAGCCAATACATTCCCTATTTTTCAAAGAGCGGAACAGCGTCAAATACTCAGGCTTTAACGAAACGGAAAAGGCCCTGTTTGGTGAGGTTGCGTTCCTGGTAAGGACCTTCTTCTTCGTATATCTAGGAATCTCTCTCGAATTGATCAGCACGTCGTTGATGACCCTGGCAATCGTGATGATGATTGTAACATTCGTCATTCGTATCATTACGGCGAAGCTGACGATCAGTTCATCTATTCCGGCGAAAGATGCTTCGCTTATGGCAGTAATGGTCCCGAGGGGTTTGACAACGATGGTGCTGGCCTCTCTGCCGTTGGAGCATGAGATCGCCGGCGGTGAATTGATCAAGAACCTGGCCTATGGGCTGGTGCTAGTCAGTATCGTGATGAGCTCTATTCTTATCCTTTTACTGGCAAAGACCAGGCTGTCGGACTACTATGACAATATCTTCGCATGCCGCGGTACAGCATTCCTGAAACAGAGTCTATTTCGAATCAGGAGACGCCGCAAAGCGCTGCGAACGAATTGACAGAGCAAAGATAGCATTTGCCTTGATTTGCTCTACCGCACACTACACGACCTATCCAAATCACCACGCGCCCCTTGTCCACAATGCAGGGGCAATGAACTGCCTTTACTTAAACTCAGGCGCATTTTCGATGAACGTCTTTACCTCACCAAGGTTGACAAGTTTTACCATTTGGCGCAATATACATAAACTTCTATTATTTTGTTTTCGGAGTCTGAAATGGCAAAAACTATCGCTGAAATCAACGAGAAAATCGCTAAGGGCCAGGCTGTGGTGGTGACCGCTGAAGAGGTCATCGACATCGCAAAAAAGAAGGGCGTAGCCAGGGCTGCCCAGGAGATAGATGTGGTGACCACGGGTACATTCGGCCCTATGTGTTCATCAGGCGCTTATTTCAATCTAGGGCATTCCAAGCCGCGCGCAAAAATCGGTGGGGGCACGGCTTACCTGAACAATGTGCCTGCCTATACAGGGCTTGCGGCTGTAGATATTTTTCTCGGCGCAACCGCGATGCCTGACGATGATCCCAGGAATAAGATCCACCCCGGTGACTTCCCTTACGGCGGAGGCCATGTCATCGAGGAGCTGGTAGCTGGCAAGGATGTCAAGCTGGTAGCAACTGCCTATGGCACCGACTGCTACCCCAGGCGAAAAGTCGAAACCTTGATCAACCTGGAGAGCATCAACGAGGCTGTGCTATTCGATGTTAGAAATGCCTACCAGAACTACAATGTAGCGGTTAATCTCAGCGACCGGACAATTTACACCTACATGGGAGTGCTGAAGCCTCATCTGGGCAATGCCACCTACTCCACCGCAGGCCAACTTTCGCCGCTGTTTAATGACCCCCTCTACAAAACAATCGGCATCGGTACGAGGATATTCCTCGGCGGAGGCATCGGCTACGTGGCCTGGCAGGGCACGCAGCATAATCCCAACGTAGTGCGCACCGACAAAGGCGTGCCCAAGCGCGGAGCAGGAACTCTTGCGGTGATAGGTGACCTGAAGCAGATGAAGCCGCGGTGGCTGGTGGGGACAAGCTTTATCGGCTACGGCTGCACTATGACCGTTGGCATCGGCGTCCCCATACCGATACTATCTGAAGAAATCCTCATGTACGCAACAGTCAAGGATGAGGAAATCTTCGCCCCCATCGTGGACTACTCTGACGCTTATCCTCAGCGTAATCCCGATATCCTGGGAGAAGTAGATTACGCTCATCTAAGGAGCGGCAAGATTAAAGTCCAGGGCAAAGATGTGCCCACCGCCTCGCTTTCGAGCTATCCCAGGGCCGTCGAAATCGCTAACCTGCTCAAGGATTGGATAAAGAAGAGGGAATTCCTATTGACCCAGCCTGTAGCACCGCTGCCTGGGGTAGAATCGGGGATAACCTTCAAAGCCATGCCGGACCGCCCTTTTGAGAAGATAGACTGAGCTAAAGGAGCCAGACCATGAATATTGCGAGAAAGATCGTTCTACGTTTCCCGCCCCGGCTCGTGGATCAGCCGATAATATACCACTTAGTGAAGGACTACGACCTGCAGTTCAATATCCTGAAAGCCTCGGTCACGCCCAATGAAGAAGGCATCCTGGTACTAGAGTTGAGCGGTAAAAAGAAAGATTACGACGAAGCGATTCACTTTCTGGCCGGAGCAGGAGTAGAAGTACAGGCACTGATAAAAGATGTGTCTCGCCTGGAGGAGAGGTGCACTCATTGCGGCGCATGTGTCACCATGTGTCCGGTGGGCGCTCTCGTGGTCAACCCCCAAACGAAGCGGGTCGATTTCCTAGACAGCAAGTGCATCGCCTGCGGGCTTTGCATCAAGCCATGCCCTGTGAGAGCAATGGAAGTGCGTCTATAAGGGATGTATGAGCCAAGAATCTACAGAGACTGGGTCAGCGACAAAGACCTGGTCTCCTTTTCGGTAGTAGTCAAGGAAACAGACCTCCACATCAGAGCCAGGCGCGACCTCACATCCGAGGCGCTCTCGGCAACCCAACGGTACCGCACCGATTTGGAGAGCTATATCAAATCGCACCCTGTCTTTTTGACCACTCTCAAACCTTTCGAGGTTGAACAGGATGCCCCGGCCATCGTGAAGGAGATGGCCGATGCCGCCCGAAAGGTAGGTGTGGGACCTATGGCAGCGGTAGCCGGCGCCATAGCCGAAAGAGTAGGCAGAGAGCTCCTCCCCTTCTCCGACGAGGTCATCGTAGAGAATGGCGGGGATATCTTTCTAAGGACTTCCCAAGAAAGATTCATAGGCGTCTACGCTGGAGAATCGAAATTCTCCAGGAGAATCGCCTTCTCCATTCAGCCCGAGGAAACCCCTCTGGGAGTTTGCACATCCTCCGGGACAGTAGGGCATTCCCTCAGCTTCGGATACGCCGATGCAGTCATAGTCTTCTCGCCCTCTACTTCCCTGGCCGACGCCGCAGCCACCGCAATAGGCAACAGGGTCAGGATAGTCGAGAATATACCTGATGCACTCGAATTTGCCCAGAGCATAAACGGCCTGAGAGGGGTTGCTATCATAAAAGGCAATAATATGGGTCTCTGGGGGCAGATTAAGTTAGCGGCCGCCGATTGAAGAAAGGAGTTCCGCTAGGTTATTTGGGACCCCGGGTCGTATACCCGCCCCTTCCACTTGACGCCGGCGCCCGTAAGGTACTGGTAGCTGGCATAGAAACTAACCAGCAGCAGGAAGGCAATTCCGACAGGATGTAGAATAATGGATGTTTTAGGCTGGGAGAAGCGGCGCCCTGCTAAAAAGCGCGCCAAAAACACTATAGCCACCTGGAGCAGCACCAATACTTCCCAGGCGAGGGCAGGTTGCGCAAGCAGCAGACCGTAAACCAGCCATAAAAAGGGAGCCAGAAACAGGAGCAGCACCACGGCTATCATCCCTACCAGAGAAACAATAGACAACGAAGCTACTGTATAGAACCACCGAGTGATGCCATCCCACATTGTGCCGAACTCACGGTACATCTGGCAAGAGACCAACGATGATAAATCTATCGTCAACTGTCTGTAATGGTGCCGCGACACCTCTCTGCCCAGCCAGACATCCTCTACTATGCGCGATTTCACAGCCTCATGTCCGCCTATGCTGCGATACTCATTGGCCGAGAAAAACAGGAACTGCCCGATGGCCACTGAGGGCATGGTGCACCGCGAGCGCTGCAACCACCAAAACGGCATCCAGCAAAGGAGCATAAAATAGAAGAGAATAGGCATGGCTGTCTTCTGCCAGAGCGAGGTTGTCCGCTGGTAAGGAAAGCCTGAGATTAGTACGGCCCGTGAGACAAGGGCAACCCCCAGAACTCTACGCAGCATCGAGGGGGCATGTACGGTATCGGCATCAGTGAACAGCAACCAGGAACCCCGGGCCTCCTGGGCAAGCTGGTGACAGGCAAAAGGTTTGCCCGCCCAGCCTTGCGGTAAAGGTTTTCCACGCAGCAGCCTGACTCGACTGTCTTCAGCAGCAATTCGAGATACAATATCGGCAGTGCCGTCAGTCGAGGAGTCATCCAGCACAAGTATCTCAAAATTGGGATAGTCCTGCTGGCGCAGAGATTCCAGGCAGACTCCGATGTTAGCCTCTTCGTTCCTTGCAGGGATAAGTATAGAGATTAAAGGTGCAGGCACAGGCAGTTCGATGTTTGGCTTGGGTTTTCTCAGGACCCTTAGATTCAGCAGAAGATTGAACAGAATCGCAGCCAGCACAATACAGACTATCTGTTGGTAAAGCATCTGTAAAGCTCCGGCGGTGCATTAGCCAACGCCACCCGCCTTTCTGGCCGCAACTACATCGTCACCTGTTACTAATTCTTTGACCAAGGAAGGCATCACGATTAAGCATCCGGCCAGGGCATATTCCCAGGAGTCGTACCATAACCACAACACTATGGGCATAGAGAGGCGGAAGAGCCGATTGCTCAGCACATGCCGCCTGGTGACTACCATAGGTATTATATACCAGGCTGCCATAACGAGCACCGCCAAAACATTGATCAGAACCAGACCTGAGACCCCAATGGTCATCCCCTGACCACCACCGCGTCTCAGCCAAATGGGCCAATTGCAGCCAATGACAGCCGCCACCACTATAACAAAGCTGGCCCAAAGCTCACCCACCATGATGTGGGCGATGAGGACACAAATTCCCGCTTTTGCTATCTCAGCCAGTAAGGCCACCAAGGCTGGGCGTTTCCCGCCATGCAGGAGCACAGCCGTCACAGTGGCATTGCCCGTGCCAATGGTGCGGATATCCTTGCCAGTGAAGAGGCGCATGGAGAGGTAGGAACTGGGGATACTCCCAAGTAAATAACCGATCAATATAAGTATTACGAATGTTGCCATAGCAGCCCCTCACAGAGCGGAACCGCGCTCCTTAACATTGAAAGTACTGTAAGCAATAAACAGACTTTTGTCAAGTTTGGCAGATTCCACTCAGGCCGTTATACCAAGCAGAAGTAGAAGCGGGAATAGATTGATGTGCATAAGAAGTTGCTATCAGAGACTATCGAGAATTACTATTCATGGCTTCGGCACTTCACTGGTAGCTAGGCTGACTGGATCATCGATTCTGAACGCTGTGCCTTCTTCCTCGCCTCAATCAACTGGAAGACCCCAAAGGCAAGGTTGGTAACTTGCTCCACTTCGAGGCCGCTTTTGCGCACATTATCTACCGTCCGGCGGTTAACGTTCTCTCCCATGATACGCACAGACGCCAGATTGACAAAATCCATAAACAAATTCAAAATGCGATTGGGGCTTCGCATATGCTCCATCAAGACCACCTTGCCGCCCTCTTTGCATACGCGCTTAACCTCCATCATACCACGAACAGGGTCGGCAACGGAGCAAAAGACAAAAGAGGCTACTACAGTGTCGAAGGATTTGTCTGCGAACTCGAGTTTCTGCACATCCATCTGCTGCAGGTGCACCTCGAGCTTTTGCTCGCTGGCCTTACGTTTAGCTCGCTCCAGCATCTTTTCACTTAAATCAATTGCTATCATTTCAGCACCCGCAGGATAATACTGGAGGTTTTTACCGGTGCCGACGCCAACCTCAAGAATGCGGGTGCCTTCCACTTTGCTCCACAAAAGGTCCCGCCACTCGCTGTAGCGGGACCTCTCCACAAGGCCCTCCATACGGTCATATAGAGGGGCAATCCGGTTGTATCGTCTCCTGACCATCTCCGTAGCTTTTTCTCTCGTCGACATCTTCAAATCACGAATCAAGATATATCTTTTTTGATCTGGTCGAACTCTTCCTTGGATATCTGACCTTTGGCATAGCGTTCCTTGGCTATTTCCAGAGGATCGCGCCTCTCAGGAGTACCTGTCTTTGGCTCTCTATGCCCTACCACCGACCTGATCCCCCAGACTACCAGCCAAATAATCGCTATCCAGAACAACAGCATCCATATTCCGCCGAACACCATCCACCAACCCCACCCATCGTGCATGTACCACATTTTTACCCTCCTGACGCTGTCAACCGCCAGCTACATAGAAAATAGAAATGCGATAGCCTATATTTAAATAACTGAGGGCACCCCCAGTTCTCCGACGGAAAGTATCCTGCGCTTTTCAATCTCGCTTAAATCACCCGGTGTTAGAACTTCAACTATGGAGGTGCCCTGAACCTCCTCCACCATTCAATAGCCACGGGCATTTGCTGACCAACCTACTTCTTCGTCGCACCTACGTACTTTTCGGGGTTCTGGTCGAAAGCCTTTTTGCAGCCCGGAGCACAGAAGTAATACTTCTTCCCCTTGTACTCAGAAGTAGCGGCTGCCTTTTTCTCATCCACATTCATCTTACATACTGGATCGATTGCCACTGGACACCTCCTCAGACTAGCTATCCCCTTTATAACATAGAGGACGTTAAAAAGTCATAAAGCCAAGGGGATAAAAAGTTGAAAAATTATGACATTTTGCGCAACCGTAAACTCATCCCTGAACCGCTATCGCAGGAGATATTTCACTTTAGCAGTACAAGCGCCTGCGACATTTTCCTCTTGACAAATTAAGAACTAATGTTCTACTATTGCCCTGCCCAAGATTCCAGATGTAGGGGCTGATAACTATCAGCCCTGTGAGAGGAGGTGAAACATGGCGGAGGAGACCAGGGATGAACAGATACAGAAAGCAGAGGAAACTGACTGGAAGGCAAAGAGCTATGAAATGCAAGCGCGCATAAACCAGCTTGAACAAGGTATCGCCTCCAGAGATGGCGAGCTGACTGCTATCAAGCAGTCGCTGTCCGGCGCAGCGACAAAATACCGCGCCGCTGTCCTGGCCAGCGCATCCGA
>JACWAE010000016.1 GCA_014874385.1 Dehalococcoidia bacterium
GGCATGGGGCCGCCCGCCACTGGATAGCAATTGGAAGATAATTAACCGGAGCCATTGACAAAAAATATGTAGTATGATGTGCAATAGTTGGAGGAGCCGCAATAACCTGTTTGGGAAGGCATTGGGTTCAAACCAGAATTTCTGGAACCCTGATCGGGGACTATGGAGTCTGTTTAACGATGCCAAAGATTTAGTTGATTTTTGATCAAAGAAACAATAAAATCAGGGTATCGGTAGACCTAGCGAACAGACACCCTGATTTTCTGAAAAATCCTCGAGCTGCTCCGGCCATTTGAAGCTGGTGAGCGGTGTGGGACTCGAACCCACGACACCCTGATTAAAAGTCACTAGTATGTTTTTCTTTTACCAGGGTGAAATTTCGAAGCTATTGTTGTGGAAACCACCCCGATTCTTTGACCGAATCAGGGCATCATCTTTCCTCCAGCTCGCTGAACAGATTTTACTTGCCTACATTATAACATGCTTGCCTAGGGGGCAAGTATTGCAGGTCTTGCGACGTCGGTCATTTTAGAGTTCTGATGTCTCTGTGCATTGATCGATGACATCATTTGTGATTTTGGAGACACGCGGTTTAGGAAGCCGCTATCAGATCTGACACTACCCAACCACCCAAGCACACAATATATAGTGCAATATCATGCTTAAGACACAATATATTGTGTCTTCTAGCCCTGTCGTTTTTCGTTGCTTTTTCCGGGTTAGGGTGTCAACCTCCTGACCAATTGCGAGGATATTGTAAAGGAAATTGGGGAAAAATTAAAGGGCATGGAGAAATAGCTTTCAAATAATTGGTCTTGTGAATATGACTTAGATTTCAATCACCGCTCCCTCTCACAAACTTCGTAACCCAACTGCTCTATAGCTTGTATGGCCGGGGAGCAATCTTCTACTTCGAGATGTACTACCAAGTCGTGTTTCTTTGCCTCCGGCATATCAATTGTGAACAGGGTAGTGATCTCAATCCCGGCTCTGTTTATGGCGGCTATCACTTTTTCTACATCTCGGCCTCTGTAGCAATTGCATACAACAATACGAGAGCCGGACATTCCTATGCCAAGTATATGATTCAATACTTTGTAAAAGAAATCATTGGTCGTTACAATTCCCACGATCTTGTGGTCTTGTAGAACTACCAATGCGCCAACCTTTTTAGTCTGCGCTAATGCCACAGCTTTCTCCGCTGTGGTATCGGGAGATACTGTAACAACTTCTTTTCGCATTACCTTCTCAACTGTAATTCGATTCAATAAGTAGCTTAGCTCATGAACGCTGAAAGTGGTCAGTTGAGACGGCCCAGTTCTATCAAGTGTATCCTTAGTAATGATGCCAACCAATTTATTCCCGTCTACTATAGGTAACCTTCTGAACTTGTGCGCATCCATTATTCTTCTAGCATCCGACAAAGAGGTATGGCTAGGAATAGTTACCACATTCTTAGACATGACATCGCTTACCAGCATCTTTATACCTCCCACCTATATATTTCCCCATTGAAATTGGTGTACTATTTCACACTACGATATATATCTGCCTGCCTCTATGACTGCGTCCGCGATGTTTCTTCTGAGTTGCGCTGTATTAACAGGAGTGAATTGAGTAAGCTTCCTCAATATCTCTAGTTCCTTACGAAGCTCATCGCCGCTGTACATAGTGGTTAATATCTGCAGTGTATAGTTAATTATGCTTAACATGGCATCATTCACATAAAGTTGTACCAAATTTATTTAAGTTTTCGTCTCATGCTCACCGACAGAGGCAAGTGATTTGAGAGCCCTGAGCAGTCCACTATCCATGGCATATATTTCTTGAACTATATTGCTCAGGGGTCCCAAGATATCCTGTTCCTCATCAACAGCCGCCCCGTATTTCCGTGCTACTTCATCACATAGCAGAATGAGGACTCCTTTTGCTCTATTCACAATCTTACATTGGTATTAGAGGGGCTTTTCAGCCTAGAAATTATTCAAATATTATAACGAGCGAATCCGAGCTTCTAAAAATTGACCACAACCATCCTTCATACAAAACGGAGGGCCTTTCAGTGCAATGAAAAGTTCTATCTCTTTGCAATCCGGATTAACTAGGAGTGTTGGCAGAGTAAGAGCTTGCATGTCTTCCGGACTCCAGACTGGTGCTACTTCATTTAACAATAGCCCTTTAACTGTAACTTCTATTACAGCGACATCGGTTACAGTTAGGTCTACACACCCAGGAGCAGTTAGAAGCACGCTACATTACCTTACTATCTTGAGTTTACCATCTTTCGTTGTATGTTCAGTTGCTGCGACACGTGGTGCAACTGCTTAGATTACATACTGTCAAATGACTTCCAAGTCCTGCAGCCTGGCGATATCCGACCACGTATAGCCTTCCTCCAGGAGTATTTCCTCCGTGTGCTGTCCTAACTCAGGCGCATCCCTCGTCATCACAAGCGGTGTGCCCAGCATTTCAAATGGGAACCCCAACCACTTGATTGTACCCAAAACCGGATGATCATAATCATAGATATACTGGTTTGCTTCTATCTGCGGATCTCTGAGCAAGTCAGATAGTCTGTTCACGGAACCGAATATCAGATCCGCTCGTCTGAAGATTTCATCCCATTCGTGAAATGTCTTGGTCGAAAACGTCTCGTTCAGGATTGGGACCAGTTCCCAACCATGTTCTGCCCTCTTGGACATACTGTCGAACCGAGGATCGCTAGCCATTTGTGGCAATCCAATGGCTTCACACAGTACCGGCCACTCGTTGTCCCTGACAACGGCTAAGAACCCCCATATACCATCTGCGCACTTGTAGAAATTCCAAAGCGGGCTCCTGGCGACGTTCACTCGAGGGGATTCTTTCCCGCTAAACAGGCCCGCAGTAAGCAGCCAGCTCTGCAATTCAAGCATAGCACTTAACTGAGATGTGGTGACCATTTGTCCCTCGCCAGATCTCTCCCTCGCTAGTAGTGCACTTACGATCGCAAAAGCAAGTGTCACCCCTACGCCTATATCCGACATGCCGGGTACTAGCCAAGTAGGTGGCCCACCTTCCTCGCCGCAACTCATCGCCATACCGCTCCGGGTAAGACCTACCCCATCGAGGACGGGAAGGTCTGAGTCCGGGCCCTTTAGGCCGTAACCGGTCGCCTGTGCGTACACCAGTCTGGGATTATGCTGACGCAATATCTCGTACGTTAACTGCAGCTTTTCGAGTACTAGTCGCCGATAGTTTGTGAGAAATACGTCAGACCTTTCTACCAAACGATTGATAATCTCCTTACCCTCAGGCTTAGTGATGTCTAGCGCAATTCCCCTCTTGTTTCGATTCATGCGAGCAAACCCCATATTCAGCCCGCTAGAATGCTGTTGATTTATACCAATAACCGTATGCACGCCTCGCTGGGGATCACCAATCTGCCGCTGCTCTATTTTAATTACATCTGCGCCCATATCACCGAGCAAAGCACCTGCTTCGGGGCCAGCAACATAGAGAGAGAAATCTAGTACTCTGAAACCGTTCAGTGATGTTGCCATATCATGCCTCCTGTCTTTTTCTCCTCAGGCTTGAGTTTGCCGAGCAACTAGTTGAGCCGACTCAGAATGCAGAACCAAGCACTCACCTCGAATGCTGACTAACCTACCTCAGTGGCATCACTAAGTTTCCTCAGACCGAATTGGGCAGTCACTAATGTGCTAATTGGATTTTGGCTGAGTGCTAGCCAATGCATATTTGATAACATGAGATTATCCCATCGGTTCTGCAAACTTCGAGAAGTCACTTACCAGAAGCAGAACTTTTCACTGCGGTCTCGCGCAGTCACTGAGAATCCTCCGATCTGTTTCTCCATTAACCTACCAGGCGAGCCATCCGCCGTCAACTCCTATTGTCTCGCCTGTAATAAAGGCAGACGCGTCCGTCCCGAGAAAGACGGCAAGACCAGCCACCTCATCTGGTTGGCCTGCTCTGCGCATGGGTATCTTGCTCAGGTTGAACTGCCTTATTCTTTCATCGGACTCTATGTCGCGCTGCGCCATCTCCGTCACTATATAGGAAGGCGCTATGGCGTTTACTCTCACATTGTACCTTCCCCATTCGACAGCAAGTCCCTTGGTAAGCTGGACGATGGCCCCTTTGCTCGCTATGTAGGGCGAGATATTTAGGAATCCCCTTAGTCCGAACACCGAGACCATATTGATCACGCTCCCGTACTTCCTCTCCACCATACCCTTTCCAAAGGCTTGGCAGCAGTAGAAACAGCCTTTGAGGTTGGTGTTCATGACAGCGTCCCAGTCAGTTTCTTCCAACTGCAAGAAGGGCTTCACGAGATTGATGCCGGCGTTGTTCACGAGAATGTCCACTTTGCCGAAAGCCTTGAACGACTCGGACGCTAAGGCATCTACGTCCTTCCTTTTTGAGACATCTGCCCTTATGGCCAGTGCTTTGCCGCCGGAGCCGTGTATCTCTTTAACGACCTTGTCCAGCGCTTCCTGGCGCCGACCACATATCACCACATAGGCCCCCACTTTGGCCATTGCCTTTGCGATAGCCTCGCCAAGGCCTGTCCCCCCTCCAGTTATCACTGCGACTTTTTCCGAGAGATCAAATATATTAATGGCACTCCTCCTACTTGCCCTTAAAGTCGGGCTTGCGTTTTTCCAAGAAAGCCTGCCTCCCCTCTTTGAGATCCTCCATCAGCAGAAGCCCGGGCGAAAGCAGGTCTTCCCATCTGTAATCATCATCGCAGCCACGGTGCAGCATCTTCTTAATAGTCCGCACTGCCAGCATCGGATGCTGCGAAATTACTATGGCCAGCCGCTGCGCCTCAGACATTAGCTTCTCCTGAGGCACAACCTTTGCCACAATACCCCAGTTTTCAGCTTGAACTGCGTCCAAGGTCTCGCCAGAAAGGAGGAGATACCCCAGCCTTCCTCGCGATATTACGCTCCTTCCTCTGCCAAGCGTAATCATATGAACCGCTCCTACCTTTACACCTTGTAGGCCGAACTGTGCATTCTCAGACGCTAAGGCAATGTCGCTTACAATTGGGATTTTGCACCCATACCCGAACGCATATCCATTGACAGCGGCGATAACAGGCTGGGGAATGTTCTCGATGTGTCGAAACATTTCTGCATCAGTGCGGATGTAGTCCGTAGATTCCTTGAGATCTCTGAAGTCCAATTCGTCGAAGTCAACTCCGGCACTAAACGCCTTATCTCCAGCACCGGTAATAATCACTACACGTATCGTGTCGTCTCGCTCGATTGCCTTAAGAGCAACTGTGATTTCCTCGAACATCTTGAGGTTGCATGCATTCAGTTTTTCCGGACGGTTCATGGTTATCGTAGCAACACCGTCCATTTGATAGAGAAGTATAGTCTCAAATGCTGTCTGGCTCAAATCTCTGAACATTGTCTACTCCGTTAATGTTTGATCACATATGATAGTATCTTCTCCTTGCATCCATCTAGTAATTATTCTCTCCTTCAAGTATCCGCCAATTCTATCACTAGAAGAGCATACTACATGGTGGCTAGTGTATTATCTCCAACGCTTCGTTAGCTCGTCTGGAGTCGGAAAGAGTAGATTGTGGGAAAACGTACTCGTGGCTCTAATTCCGACCTTTATCCCACAACCAGCGTTATTCAGTAAGTATTGCATTGGACAGGCTATATCTATATCTGCTGCCCGATGAGAAAACCAGATGTGGTGGCTTCGAGCAGCCTGCCAGGCTCGGCACAGTCGCCGACGGGATAAATAGAAAAGCCCTTAGCAGAGAGTTCCCCAGCCAGCTCTGTATTCGGTACGAGCCTGACTGCTATAACCACGGTATCCGCCTCTACAAACTCCGTTGAGCCGTCTTTGCTTATCTTCACACCTTTGTCGGTTATCTCCACAACTCTAGCCCCAGTCTCCAACCGGGTGCCTGCCTCCTTCAACTGCCTCATCCAGACCCACCTGTGAACGATACCGACATCGTAGCCGATGCGTCTGGATTCCTCAATTACGGCCACCTTCTTCCCTCTCTCCGTTAAAGTCACCGCGATCTCACACCCGGCGAAGCTTCCACCGATAACGGCAACACGTTTCCTGAAAGGGAAACCGAATATCAGCATCCACCTGATCAGCGAAGGATTGTAGTACAACCTTAGGAATAAAGCCTCCAGTCGGGACACCGCTCTCTGCCCGAATCCACCCTTCCCAACGCCCCATCCGGTAAACATCTCCTTTATATCGCGATGGTACAGAACATTAGAACCGCTACCGCCGGGAACTTCCAGACCCGGAGCCATACCTCCGGCCGCCAGGACGACTGCATCGGGCTTTCTCTCATCGAGGAGGGCGGGGGTTATCTCAGTATTCAGTTTTACGTCTATGGGAAGCCGCTTCACCAGCCTGTCCAGATACCTGACAACGTTCCCTATCCTGCGGTTGGTTATTGCTGCCAGAAGCAGGCTGCCGCCGATCTTGTGGCCCCTGTCGCAGAGAGTCACTTTATGGCCCCTCAGGGCGGCTATTCTAGCAGCCTCCACTCCTGCCGGCCCACCCCCGATAACGAGCACATGCTTGCTCTGTGCAGCAGGCGTATCAGCAGGGTATTCATACTCCCTACCCAGCCTAGCGTTGACACTGCAGTATACCGGCGGCGCATCCGAAGCCTCAATACAGCGGCAGCAGTTCATACAGGGCCTGATATCGGCAAGTCTCCCCTCCCTCGCCTTATTCGGCAGCTCGGGGTCGGCGAGCAGAGCCCGGGCCATATAGACCATATCCGCCTTGCCCTTGGCCACTACCCTTTCGGCAATACGAACATCCTGGATTTGAGTGCCGGCGGCTACCGGAATGCTGACAGCCTTTTTTACAGCCTCAGCCATGTAGGCCCAGCGTCCCTGGGGAACATCCGTCTGTATTATTGGAACCTGGGCGTTGTGCCAGCCAGACATCACGTCGATTTCATGAATACCCACCTTTTCCAGTACCTGCGCCATCTGGGCTGTGTCCTCGACGGAATACCCGCCCTGGAGCAAATCGGATCCGCTGAGGCGGCAGGTATAGGTAAAATCGTCTCCGGCTTTTCTCTTCATGTTCTCTATTATCTCGAGTAGAAAGCGCATCCTGTTCTCTAGACTTCCGCCGTACTCATCGGTCCTTTTATTTGTCAGCGGAGACAGAAACTGGCTAATGATATAGCCCACGCTGGCAATAACCTCGACGGCGTCGAAGCCGGCTTCACGTGCCCTCCTTGCGCCATCGCCGTATGCTTCCACAATCCGGTGTATCTCATCTATGGAAAGAGCCCGCGGCATGGTAGGCTCCAGAGGACCGCCCATTCTGAAAGGTGTGCCGGGACGCCCAGACAGGGAGACCCCGGAAGGGCCGACTACCTCGACAGTACCGTCGCCAAAAGCCCAGCTGTAGCCTACGCCCATTTGAGCGTAAATCTTCGCGCCGTGCGCGTGGACGGCGCTGGACAGCTCTCGCAGCCATTTGATGAATCCGTCATCGTACAGTCCCAGCATGGGGTCCTGTATCAGTCTGGTCGGCGTACAGCTTACGCCGATTATGGCAACGCCGCCCTTCGCCCTCTCGACGTAGAAGGCCTTCAAGTGGTTAATCACGACGTCCTCTGATCCCGGCGGTACTACGGCCATGGCCGGCATTTTTATCCTGTTCTTCAACTCCAGGTTGCCGACCTTTATTGGTTCGAAAATTCTCCTGATTTTTACCATCTGTGCTCCTTCAGGCATCATTGCAACGAGCCCAGCGGGGCTAGCGCCTCCCTACAAGCTTCATTGTATCTCAGATGCACCTTTGAGCAGCTTTTATATCTTGGCATCTATAGATATGTGTCGATCCTGTACTACTTGGCTATAGCCTAAGCGCTAGGGAAGACCTATCTACTTGTTACACACAGTCTAGCTGTTGCGGGACATTTCGGCATCTTGAACAAGCTACTAGTTACCGCGTTTTCTCTATCTTGGGATATTTTCGAGCCTCGAGCATCTCGATAAAAGACTGAATACGCTCCTTCACCTCAACAGCATCAAATCCCCTCGGATCCACCATATCAGCCTCAAACATCAGGCTGGGAAGCCCGAGTTCCTCCTTCAGAATGTGTCCGACTTCATACTGATAGGCCGTACAGAACCTGCAGGAATGGTTGGAGTGGAATACAATACCGTCAACACTGTAATCGCGCACGCGCTTCTTGTACATCTCCGCCTTTCCCCAAGAAGCAGACCTGTTGAAGAAGCATAAATACCTTTCCGCAAGGCTGCCGAAAGGATCGGAAGGGTTCAGACGACCGCTGAATGCGTTTCCATAGAGGTCAGTCACGAAAGCAGCGCCGAATTCCGCGAAGTAGTTCAGGAGTTTCATGTTGTGATATATGGGGAAAAGGTCCCAGATGAGTCGGAACCTCTCATCGGGAACAAAGCCGATACCTTTGTTCACACGCTCCTTGACTTCATCCCTGAGCTCTTCATAGAAGTCTACTGCCTCTGGCATTCCTCTCAGGGTGACCAAAGGAAACAGGCAGGTGAAGACATCAATCTGGCTTACAGGTGTCGGGATGGCTTTCCTGAGATCGTCTATGTCGTCCCAGAGAAGGCTTGCCCTGTCTGCGAGTGAAATCACTTCACGAAGTTTCGTCATATCAAGCTTCCTGCCAGTATGCTTCTCCATGAGGGAAGTCATTTCCCTCAACTGAGCTTCCATATATGCTTTCTGATGAGAGGCGAGGCTTTCGCTGTCCACCGTGTATGCGACATCGATGACAACTAGGGGGCACTTGAAATGTCTTTGCAGGGCTTCCCACCATTTGATATGGGTAGTGCAAGCACCTTGAGTAGCTAGAAGGATATCCGGCGCCGGGGGGCCCTGATCTCCGAAAGCACCCCTTTTCTCAAAGATAGAGCCGAACATACACCGAGCATAAGCACAAAGGTCCTGAGAGTAGCCCTTGCTTTCTGCAGCCTGGCAGAGCTCCGACGCTACCTTGCGTGAGGAACAAAGAGCGGCGTAGTTCTCAGGAAAGAATGGAATGCAATTAAAAGCATAGACTATTTCAATGGGGGCCAATGAAGTTATCCACACCACGGGCTTACGTTCGGCTTTCGCTCTTGCAAGGTCTTTGTAGTATTTCTCATTAAGTGTACTTAGTTCCGCCGACGCAGTTAGCCTGCCCGCTCTTTCTTTGTCCGTCTGTTTGTCCTGTCTGCTATTCACGTGGACTACTCCAACATCTCGATGAAGGCCTGGGCCATCGTCCTAAATCTGCCGCTTGTCCAGCCCGTATCGCTGTGTTCGATAGAGAGAACGGGGAGCCCTTCTTCCCGAAGTCTGCTCTCTATCCATGGGCGATCATATAGATGTGTATCGCAGTATTTCTGGACTACTGTTATCACTCCCTTGACCCTGTAGCTTTGCGCTAGCCCAAGGATGCGCTCCAATCTGGACTCTGCGGGGTGCTTGCACGGGCACCTCACTTCTCGCAGATACCTTTCGGCGATCGCTCTCATCGGTTCCCGTTCTTCTGCGACTCCTGCCCCGTAGTACCTGCTTCCGGTATCCAGGTCGTTGATGACAATCCTTCCCCCGCAATCTTCTATTGTCTCCAATAGCTCGATGCTCTCGAAATTGTTGCCAGTTACCATCAGTCTCGGGCTGCTCCGCCCGGAATTACTTCCCTCAGGCAGTCTCCTTAATAGATTCCGAACCATCGCGCTATGCTCTTCCTTCGGCATCACAAGTCCGGCGATCTCAACAGCGAATACATCGCTGCCCGACAAGGGAGGCGACTCCCTTGTCCCTAGTTCGTAGACTTCCTGCACTAAGGATCGGTTTTGGTTGTAAATTCTAATCGCACAATCCAGGGATTCATCCGTTATCCGGTTCCCGGAGAAGTCCTCGAGTGATTCTCGAAAAAGGCCCAGTTCGTGCATGGTATATTCAACAGCCTCATCAGTGCCCTGTCCCGGAAGTGGTAAGAACCAATAATAAGGAAGCGGAAGGTTGCGTTTCCAAATGCTGTAAAGAACACGGGTCATATCACATGTCTTGGGGAAAACCAGTCCGTCGAGGTAGCCGTACGAACCCTTGAGCCCCTGATCGAGGGCGCCCCTCATGTAGGAGCAACAAAACGATGGCAAATGCGCATCAGCCAAGCTTATGTTCTCGGCCGTCCCCCTGATCCGCACCGGTATAAGCCCTGCAGCGTATATCAACTCTTCCGGAGTTAGACTGCAGAAATACCCTACTAGCTTTCTGCCCCTCTGCCTCCACCCCTCAGCCAGTTGGTGTCTGTTTCTGTAGCTCTCGTAGAATTCGGATGAAATCACTCTTTATCTAACCCCAGTTCCTTGACAGCCGACTGCCTGATGACGAATTTCTGTATCTTGCCAGTGGCTGTCATAGGATAATCCTCGACGAATCTCACATATTTAGGTGCCTTGTAATTCGCCATTCTCTCCCTGGCGAACTTGATGATTTCATCCTGCGTGGCCGTCTCACCTGGCTTTAGCTTGATGAAAGCCATGCCTACTTCGCCCATCCTGCGATCAGGTACGCCCACCACCGATACAATGCTTATCTTTGGGTGTGTAAGCAGATAGTTTTCGATTTCAGCCGGATAGACATTCACTCCACCGGTGATGAACATATCCTTGAGTCTGCCCGTGATCTTGATGTAATCCTTTTCATCCATGATGCCGAGGTCGCCCGTGTGAAACCATCCCTTGCTGTCAATGGCCATTGCTGTCTCATCCGGCATCTTGTAGTACTCTGTCAGAACGTAAAACCCTCGACTGCATAACTCGCCCTGTGTGCCACGAGGCACTTCCTCACCGGTGTCTGGGTTCAGCACCTTCAATTCGCAGTCGGGGAATATCAGCTTGCCCGCCGTGTGGGCGATAACCTCGGGTGGGTCTCCCGGCTGGGTCATGGTACTCACACCCGTATTCTCAGTGAGACCATAGGCGGATATCAGCTCCTTGATTCCCATCCTGTCCATTATGGTTCGCACCAAGTCAGGAGACACATCAGCGGCACCGATCATCGAGCTCCGAATAGAGGTTGTATCCCGCTTAGGGAAGTCGGGGTGATCGAGCATCATGATATACATGGTCGGTGAGCCAGCGAATTTGCTGACCTTCTCCTCCTGAATCAGACGCAGTGCTTCGCTGGGGTCGAATGACTCCATGGGAAGGATACACGCCCCATTACAAGCACCCAGCAACATACCCGTCATGTTGCCCATGTTGTGGCTGAACGGGGATACCACCAAAATGCGGTCGTGGTCCGACATGTTGAGCCTGGCGCTAATACCCTCCATGACCCTGAGGTACTGGTAATGAGTCGTTACCACGCCTTTCGGAAACCCCGTTGTGCCCGAAGTAAAAGGGATGATATATACGTCTTCCTGTTTCACAGCTTCTTGGGCTTTCTTGAACTCATCGCTCTTCGAATAGTTCTTGCCCGAATTGAGCACAGCGTAATAGTCTAACATCCCTGGATAATGGCGTTCACCGAACATGATTATCCGCTTTAAGAAAGGAAATGATTCACAGTCGAGCTGACCGGGTTTTGAATCCTTGAGCTCGGGGCATACGTCATCGATAATAGGAACATAATCGATATTGAGGAAGTGGTCCATCATGAACAGAGTGGTGGAGTCGGACTGCCTGAGTATATGCTCGAGTTCATAGGCCTTGTACCTCGTGTTCAGTGGGACAACGGGTGCCCCGATTTTGCTGCAGGCGTAATTAGCGTATACCCACTCCGGCTTGTTCCCCATCCAGATAGCTACTTTGTCACCTTTCTTTACTCCTAGCTTGAGCAGGGCGTTGGCTAGAGAGTCAACCCTGTCCATCAGGACATCGTAGTTGATCCGCTGCTGCCCCGCGACAATCGCCTCCCTCTTCGGGTAGGTCGCTGCCACGCCGCTTATGATGCTTCCCAGAGTATCACCTGCGGTCAGCTTCAACATGTTCACTCCTCAAACCAGATTCCCGGCAGTCAACCTTTCTAGGTTGCTCTCTACCTCCGCTTGGATTTCTGCGACTTGAGCTTTCGTGAGGTGCGAGAATCTCCCCTGCTTCATGAGGTATTCTTCCACGGGTTTCCTGTCCTTGGGCAACTTATTGAGAGTTAGCTTTCGATTTTCGTACTCATAGAGCACAACAGTCCCTGTCTCCACCGCGAGACGGGAGATTTCAATGCTGAGGGCTGGGTCATACTCCCATCCAGGAGGGCAAGGACAGATAATGTGTATGAAAGATGGTTTGTTCAGTCCCCTTGCCTTCTTTAACTTTCGCTTCAGATCTGAGGGATAGGCTGGTGATGCGGTTGCTATATAGATGTCTCCATGAGCGGCAACGATTTGCTCGATATTCTTGACCCTGCCCTTTCTTCCCTCGAGTGTAGTCTTCGTCTTCGCGGCGTATGGCGTGGACCCACTGCTCTGGACTCCGGTGTTCATGTAAGCCTGGTTGTCGTAGCAGATGTAGATTATCCTGTGGCCCCGCTCCAGCGCTGCCGAAAATGTCTGAAGTCCAATGTCATACAATGCACCATCCCCGGCTATCAGAACTAGGTCGGCCTTTATCCCCTTCAGCTTCATCGCGACTTCAATGCCGCTAGCCGCTGCTCCAGCGTGGCTGTAGGTGAAGAAAAAATACGGAACGCGCCATGCGGTCGTAGGGTAGAGATTACTAAACGCCATACCACAGCCCGCGTTGCTCACGACCACGGTATTCTTGCCGAAGGCATCCATAGCCTGACGGATTGCGCCCGCGCTCATACAGCCGACACAGGCCACAGTACCCTTGCCCAGGGGACTTTCCCCCTCATTCACGACTTCCCTGTCAACCTGCTCTCCATTCACCAGCTTCTCGTAGTTGTCCCAGCCACAGAGTGTTGCCGTTCTCTCGTCATCTACAGCCTGGAACCACTCAACCCACTCACCGTCGCTCTTGAACCACTTGTTGAGGATCTCGTCAGTGGGGCGGGCTGTGATATCTCTCGCGCTGATAATCATATTAGAGATGGTCGACTTCGATTTCTGTAGCGCCGCCCTGACCTCGATGCATGATACCCCGTAGGTGGCTCCCGGCGAACACGCCCGATCGATAACCAGCACCTTCCCGGCATGCGACAGCGCCGCTCTGACCTCCTCCTCTGGGAAGGGCCTGAAAACGCGTATTTTCAGGAGGCCAATCTTCTTACCCTGGGCCCGGTACTCATCGATCTTCTCCCTCAATATGCTCACCACAGATCCCATCGCAACTACCACCATTTCCGCGTCATCCGTCTTGTAGGCTTCTACCAGGTCATATTTGCGGCCGAACATCTCAGCAAACTCCCTGCATACCTCCCTTATAACAGGTTTGGCATCCTGCATCGCCTGGTACTGATGCCGCTTGAAATTGACATAGTGCTGCATGACTCCAATCCCGACCACCATCGGATAGTCCAAGTCTACGAAGACATGCTTGGGCCTGTAGGCCGGCAGAAACCTGTCAACAAGATTCTGCTCCGGAACATCTACCGGCTCGAAGCTGTGGCTCATGCGGAGTCCCTCGGAAACCACAAAAGAAGGCAGTAGTACCTTCTCATTCTCGCCGATCTTGTACGCCATGATCAAGGAGTCGATTATCTCCTGGTTGTTCTCACATATGTACTGAATGAAGCTCGCGTCCCGCTCCGACAGGCAATCGGAATGGTCGCTCAAGAGTCCCTGTGGTAACCCTATCTCTCGGCTGTTGATTGCGAGCACGATAGGTAGTGCCATGCCAGACGCTGCCCAAAGCATCTCGCGCATGAGGGCCAATCCTTGGGAGCACGTGCAACTGAAGCTCCGGCAACCCGCCGCCGTAGCACCGGCGCAGATTCCCATAGCGCCTATCTCGGATTCGGCATTCACGATCTGCGCATCAAGCTCGCCTCGCTTGCTCATCATATGAAGTTCTTCGGACGCAGGCGTTGCGGGTGTAATTGGATAAGCACTCACCACCTGCACCCTGGATAACCTTGCACCATGTGCTATGCTCTGATTTCCGGACAGGAACATCCGCATCTCATACCTCACTTTCCACCATCATGATTGCACCATGAGGACATTCGTGGGCGCATATCCCACAACCCTTGCAGTACTCCATGTCTATCCTGATGCGCGGAGTGGATGATGGAGCCGACTTATCTACATTGAGCCTCTCTATGCAGTAATCGGGGCATAACTCGGAGCAAATCTTGCATCCCTTGCATTTTTCATACTCAATAACCGGTTCGCTCAACCTCCAACTCCCCGTCTTATTGATGAGGGCCATGTTATCCGATAGGTGAATCGCCGTTCCTCTGATGTATGCCTTAGCCATGCTTCACCTCTTCATAGCCAGCCCTAATGGCTTGGATGTTCGCCTTCTGCTTCTCCTGCGATAACCACGCCAGCATCAAAGATGCGGACTTCTCCAGTGATGCCAGGCTAACAAGACCTGTAATAGCTGCGAATGCACCAAGCATTACCGTGTTGGGAATCGGCATCCTAAGGATTTCGAGTGCGATTCTTCTGGCGTTGACATACGTCGCCTCGTGCTTCATTCCTAGAGGTTTAGAAGCGTTTACCACTAGTCTGCCCCCTTCGACCATACCGGCTTCCACGTCAACCACTCTCACAAGAGCTGGGTTCAAGACTACCACTATATCAGGATCAATGATGGCGCCCCGTTCTGCGACGAACTTGTCACTGATCCTGGCGTAGGCTTCGACCGGCGCTCCCCTTCTCTCGAAACCAGCTCCCATGCTTGACTGGCCGTACTTCCCATCATAGGTGGCCGCTGCGCACAGAATATGAGCGAACGTAACTGCCCCCTCGCCTCCTCTACCGTGGACCCTTATCTTCACCATTTAATTAACTCTCCAAAACGATATTTGTCCGTAATGGCCTGCTCAATCACTAGTTGACGACATACTTTGGTTCTTCACCTCGTACAACCCTGATTATGTTCCCCAGCGAAGTCTCGTAGAAATTCCTGTGAAGATCCTCTGCGGTCACCCCGCCGATGTGAGGTGTCAGTACGACGTTGTCGAGCTTGAGTAACCTGCTATTCTTGGGTGGCGGATCGCCATGCTCAGCATAAACGTCCAGGCCTGCACCGCGAATTTTCTTCTGCTCCAGTATGTCAGCCAGGGCCTCTTCGTCGACTATTGCGCCTCTGGAGGTGTTTATCAGATATGCCGTGGGCTTCATCATCTCCAGTTGTTTTCTGCCGATAAGGCCTCTGGTATCAGGGGTGAGCAAGGCGTTTATACTGACGTAATCGGAGGTCTTCAACAGCTCATCCAGAGAAACTGATTTGACGGTGAAATCGAGGTCCTTGGTGTCCTTGCGATATGGGTCAAAATATTGAATCTTCATCCCGAATCCGTTGGCTAGCCTGGCAACCTGAGCGCCTATCTTGCCCATACCCACGATTCCAAGAAGCTTGTCCCTGAGTTCGTAGACTCTGCCCACGCATTCTTCCAGTATATACTCCCCAGCCTTCATCGTCCGGTCACACCTGACTAAGTTCTTCGAGATAGCGAGCATAAGCATAAGCGTGTGCTCAGCAACAGGGATGACGCCGGCTCCGCCAGCGTTTGACACGTTGATGCCTCTCTCCCTGGCCGCCTTCAAGTCAATGTTATCATAGCCAGCGCCACACTGCTGAATGAAAATAACCTTGTCGGCCTTCTCTAATATATTGCGGTTCACCCTGTTCCGGGCACTCACTAATATGTCCACGCCTGGCACTTTCGCTACTAACTCTTGCTCGCTGCCCTGCTCAACCACCTCGAAATCTAGCCTAGCCGCATCTTCGGGAAATCTATTTTTCGCATGATCGATCATGCTCCTAAGCATGGGGTCCGCGATAAGAACCTTGAATCTTCTGCTTGACATCATAAACCTCACATTGATTTGCTTCCACGACCCTGATGACTTGAACCAGCCCCCTCTATGAAGTTATCGACCAACTCACAACCCGTTCCTTGAGGAGTTCATCTCTGTGACAGATTCGCACGTACCTTTCATTTAACAGTTGTCGCAGACCACATATAATACATTGGCGTTGTATAATGGCCTGGTTTGCTAAATTCTTTGGTAGCACCCCTGCCTATATCGCATGACCGTTTGTTTCAATCAAGCCACGCGCACTCAGACGTGCCTAGCTGATTTCTCCGTGCAATTCACTAGTACATCTTCGCATTAACTCAGCCTTCATCGAAAGGGGTATAACAGTGATATCTCCATACTATTCCTGTAATCTTGCATCCGTCGTTCCATTTCTCGGAGCCAATATCATATTCCCACTCTATCCACATTGCCTGTAGCTTAACGTAAGTGCACGGAATACTGCCGTACCATATTATTCAAAATAATTTACCAAACGTTTGGTCAATACTTTTTGTATGCTAGCACGAACTATTCCGGTTGTCAAGAGGTAATAAGGGTGGTTCCGTTCATCTTGGTTGATTTCAATCTCTCTTAATCATCATTACGAGCAAGAGACCACCTATCACTCCCCCCACCTCCGGCGATTTGGCCTACACGCCTTTGGGTATTTATTACAGATTTCCCTCGCCTGTCTGAATTCTCGGGCAGGACAATATATTTGGCGATAACATTTAACAACTTCACTTATAATTATGTAATGAATTAATAGACACGTTCCTATTGTAATTAGTATAATTCCAATAATTGGGGAGGAGGGCATTAACATCTCTCCTGCCCGCTCAAGAATAAAGCCGATGATAAGGCGTTCGATGCCTCGAACACCTTTCCTCTTCTGGTAATATTCCTTTGACTTATACTGTACCTCGCACACCTCATGCTTGACACATGAAACTATTCGTGATAATCTTACACAATAGGCTTACCAAACGTTTGGGAAATGTATCTTATGCCAGAAGCTAAAAATAAAAGGAAACAAGAGATTTTGACAATTGCGGCAAGGTTATTTCGGCAGAAAGGTTACAACGCTACAAGCATGAATGATTTGGCCAAGGAGTGTGGGCTATTTAAAGGCAGCTTATATCACTATTTTAAAAATAAGGAAGAAATCCTACAAGAAGTTATTCAACCATACTTTGAATATTTACTACCGCATTTGGAAGCAATAGATAGCAGTAAGATGATGCCGACGGAAAAACTACGCATGAGTCTGGAAATTCAAATGAGAGCAATAGAGGCGAACCGCGATGCTGTAAGCGTCGCGCTCAGAGAGGATCGCGCTGTAGCGAATGCTTATAGGGAAACATATATTGCACAGCGTAACCGTCTCGAAGACCATTTGGTAGCTATTCTTGAAGAGGGGATAGAAAAGGGTATGTTCAGGAAAGTGGACATCAGATTGATGTCGAAAGCCATCCTTGGCATGTGCAATTGGGCGACTGTGTGGTACAGTACTAGCGGCAGGTTAAGCTCGAAAGCGATTGCTGAACATTTTACAGATTTGGCTATCTCCGGCCTTGAAACCAAGCACCTTAGCCGGCTTGATTAGCCCTTACCGCTTCAGGATACGAAAAACAGTACTCATCGAGACGTAACGTCCTCTAGCATCGACAAGCTTCAAGGCCAACTGCCGGGACAAGAACTCCGGTGATACCCCTGCCAAGGTCAGTATCTTTGCCTCTTCCTCGAGTAATTGAACCCACATGCTGGCAAGATGCCGCTTTATCCATATCTCATGGAGTTCTAGCCGGATAGGTGAAGACAAGCTCAGTCCTGGAACAGCACCGAGAGGTTTCCTCCATTCTGTGGAGCTATATCATCAGCAACCTTGGCGGTAAGCCCGGAAGTATTGAGCATATAGGCCAGTCTTTCAATTGGTTCAGCCCTCGCCGCATCCTTTTTCTGCGTCTCTGCGACGAAAATTATACGCTTTGGTGCCTTCGAGCCCAGAGGTCTGGCAGCTGATAACACTTCACATCCGAAAGGTGCTCAGACTCCATGAGGAACAGGATATGCGTGCTGTTGTCTCCTCATAATTATCCAGGGGTAGGGTGTCCCTATCACGAATAGTACCTACTTGCTTTTGAGAGGTCACTTCCGCCATGTCATGATGGGCTCATACACCGCCTGCCAGGGTGCTTCAAACTCTTCCCCTGCCCATGTTTTCTTTGTGTCAGCTACGGCAGCGGCCATAAAAGGGCTTGCAAACCACGCTTCGACGCCCCCCTTATCTTTGAAGTCGTAGGTTGTCAGATACGTAGGGTTTTGCCCCTCGATTACAGGCACCAGCTTATATCGGGTCACAGACATAACGTGTTCGGACTTAAACAGAAGTGGAATGTGTGTTTCGTTGTACCATTTGTTGAACTTATCATCTTGTCCGGGTCTACATTGGATGCCTCCCAGGTATATTGTCGGCTTGTTTACCACTTTTTCCTCCTTTGGCTATTACTCCGCTCTAGTATCGTAGAAATAATAGAGTTTCGTCTACCTGTCTGTCAAGCATATGCTTGACAAATTAATTATGTCTGTTACTATTACCGACGAGTTATTCTTAGCTGGCTTGAAACAATAGACCGCGGAGGAAACAATGAGATTTGAAGATAAAGTAGCGGTGGTAACTGGAGCTGGTACAGGCATCGGCAAAGCAACTGCCCTCGCCTTTGCACGAGAGGGCGCAAATGTAGTGATCGCTGATATAGATCTCGAATCAGCAGAAGCAGTAACAAAGGAAATTAAGTCGCTCGGGCGGAAAGCTCTTACGATAAAGACCGACGTGTCTAATAAGCCCGATGTAGTTCGGATGGTAGATAAGGTTGTACAAGAGTTTAGAAAGATAGACATTCTGGTTAACAACGCCGGCGTTGTTGTGGTCTGTCCTACAGAGGAACTCGCGGAAGCAGATTGGGATAAAGTCGTATCTGTTGACCTCAAGGGAACGTTCCTATGTAGTCAGGCAGTTGCCCGCCAGATGATAAAACAAGGTTCAGGGAAAATTGTGAGTCTGGCATCGACTGCTGCACACAGGGGATTCTACGGTCTCGGAGCATATTGTGCGAGCAAAGGTGGGGTGCTTTCGCTTACTCGTCAGATGGCGGCAGAGTGGGCAAAATACAATATAAATGTTAACACGGTAAGTCCCAGTACTACGTTAACTGAAATGGTTAGGAAATACTATGAAGACACTGGAAAAAGCAAGGAAGACCAGATTAGATGGATACCGCTCGGACGATTGAATGAACCGGATGATGTATCCGCTGCCATTCTGTTTCTAGCTTCTGCTGATGCTGATAATATCACAGGTCGGGATATATTGATAGATGGGGGAGTGGCAACTCTTTTCTGGCCAAAGGGCGAACAATAGCCTTGTCCAGGTCTTTGACTACCACTCCCAAATGGTATAACCTTGAGGAACTGACTTCTCTATCTCGATAAACTTCATATCCCCCCCCCGCTTAGCAGGCTGCTTGCTGGTATGAAGATATGCTTCAAGGTTATTGCTTCTGCGGGAGAGCTTAACCCTTTTCCGGCCAGTAAAGGATGTTCGTTCCTCCATCCACTACGATGTCTTCTCCGGTTATGTTGCGTGAATCGTTAGATACCAGGAACAGGACTGCGTTGGCTATATCCTCCGGCATGTTATCTCGCTCGAGAGGTACGTACTTAAGGTGGGCTTTAGGGTCTATTCCCTGCTCCTCGAAATATCTCTGGAGAAGACTTGTAACGGTAGTGCTCGGGCTAATTGTATTTACGTTAATATTGTATTTCCCCCATTCTACGGCCAGTTCTCTGCTGAATCCGCAGATACCGGCTTTGCTGGCGGCATAAGGTGCGATATATGCCAAACCCTTGTGTGCAGCGAGAGAGGCAATGCTCACAATCCTTCCGCTTCTCTGCTTAATCATGTGCTTGCCGACCTCTCTGCAGCAGAGGAATGTGCCCTTCAGGTTCAGAGTAACCACCTTATCCCAGTCCTCCTCGCTCAATTGTTCGGTCGGGGATGGGATGGTAGTGCCCGCGTTATTGACCAGTATGTCTACTCTCCCGAAATGGGTTAGGGTCTGTTCGACCATTTGGCTAACCTCACTACTATTGGTCACGTTTGTCTTGATTGCTATGGCTTCGCCGCCAGATGACGCGATTCTTCCCGCCACGCCTTGGGCAGTTTCCTCGTTGATGTCTGCAATCACCACTTTGGCACCTTCTTTTGCGAGAGTGACAGCAATTGCCTCTCCAATTCCCTGTCCGCTACCTGTTACTATTGCCACCTTTCCGTCAAGTTTCATAGGGTGTGCAACCTCCTATAAGTTTCAACATTACTTTTGTGCTTTCCAAGACGAGATACTCTGTACAGAGAGGGGCAAAAGCCCCTCTCTGTACAGCGGATATATGCGCACAAATTCTAGCAATCCACGCCAGAAACCCTGATAACTTTATGTTGCTCAGGTGAGGTCAGCTAAATCTAATTGAGAGGCCCTCGCCTTGCCCAGAATGCTATCCGGCTTCAGGGTATATCCATTTTTGTTACGGAAATTTGTGTGAGGTTTCCATTTACTACCTTGCTGAGTCCCTGATAGCCCTCCAATTGTCTCAGTGCTCCGTATGTCTGGAGTCCTGCCATCTTTGCCTGTGTGTCTCCCCAGTATGAAAACGTCCAATTGGGGTCATCAAACACCTTGAGCACCTGCGCGGGGTCTGTACTGCCGGCTTTCTGTATAGCCTGGACATATATATTAATTACTGCGTACCCAAGGTAAGTGTCGAAATCCATGTCTGTTTTGTATTTCGCCTTCCATTCAGCAGCCACATCTCTTACAGCTTTAGGCCATAATGGGCTAGAGAAATCGGAGATTACAAACCTTCCGCCCTCAAGATTTTGCAGACCGACTATACTAACCAGCTGGTCCCAAGTTGATTCGCCAGCCCAGATTTGCCCCTTATATCCCAGCTCTCTGGCTTGTGCGATAACTAAGTCCATGGTAGAGCCCTGGGTAAGCGCTGTAAATATAACATCGGGGTTTTCCTTTACCACAGGGGTTAATATTGAATAGAAGTCGGTGGTGCCGGGAGCAAAGAACACATCTTTCACTTGGAGACCGAGCTTGTCTGTTGTCACATGAGTGGCAGCGGCCGCACTATGTCCAAAGTCGTCATCGCTGTTGATCTGTACAATGGTTTTCACATTAGGGCTTAGCTTGAGGTTAGCGGTAATCATAGCACCGAGCCATGCCCAATTAGGATAGGAGCAATTCCAGTAGTAGGTATAGCCCTTGGGTACGGCTATTTTCAGATACTCGCCAGCGCTTATCCCAGAACAAAGGGTTTCGGCCTTTTGAAAGATGGGCATAGCAGCCTGCTCACCATCATATGAAAGAGGGCCAAAGACAAAATGAATGCCTTCGTCCACGATTTGGGCAGCCGCGGTTGCGGTAGCGGTACCACTATATTGGTCGTCGAAGCTCTCTAAGTTTATCTTGTACATGACATTGCCTACTTTGAAGCCGCCCTGTTCATTAATCAGATCTACAGCAAAATGAGCGCCATCGTCGAGTGGTATGCCCCAAGCCGCGACAGGCCCAGAGAGTGTATTTAAAGATGCCATTTTTATCGTTTGAACAGAGGGGGTCGCAGAGGGGGTCGCCTTACTCCCACAGGCTATACCCACTCCTAAAATCAGAGCTAAAACAACAATCATAGTAACACTGATTATAAAGCCTTTTCTCATTTTTCTCCTTTCAATCGTACCAAGGTTTTTTCCGCTTGCACCCAAAGTAAACGAACGAACCGTTGTGTCCAGTGCAATGGGACTCAGTTTAAATGTTGTTATTCCCACCCCCTTTCAGTAAAGCCACCGCCGTACCTAGCGTTACAGTGTTGACTTCACTCGCATCTAGTTGTTCAATACTGGTCGATTAGAGGCTAGTTGCAACTTTTTTCATTAGACTACGCCGGTCAAAGTGAAATCTTTCCCTGCGGAGGGGGTCAGATTATAATAAAAAAGACAATTGTAAATAGAGACGAATCATGGGCAAGCTTTCTATATGCCTAGGTAAGCCCTTTTTACGTCTTCGCTCTCTTTAAGTTCTTTGGTAGTGCCCTGTAAAATTACTTTGCCAACCTCAAGAACATAGCCGCGGTGAGCAAGCGATAGTGCCATGCTGGCATTCTGTTCCACTATGATTGTCGTTACCCCAAGCGTCTTGTTAAGGTTCTTGATTATCTCGCTTATCTCTTCCACCATCAGAGGCGATAACCCGAGGGACGGTTCATCGAGTAATAGAAGGCTTGGACGTGCCATTAGCGCTCTGCCAATAGCAACCATCTGTTGCTCCCCGCCACTCAATGTCCCTGCTGCTTGCCTTGTCCTTTTCTTTAGAATAGGGAAGTGCTTATAAACCTCCTCGATGTCCTTCTCTATTTCTTCCCGTCCGTCGGTTCGTTTGTAGGCACCCATTTTCAGATTATCAATAACTGACATGTACGGAAACATTCCCCTTCCTTCAGGAACGTGGGCAACACCCATTTTGACAATGTTGGCTGGAGACTCTCCATCAATTCTTTTGCCCTTAAAATATATCTCCCCTGACGTAATGGTATTAAGTCCTGATATAGTCCTCAAGATAGTGGTCTTACCTGCTCCATTTGAGCCGATGAGTGTCACAATATCACCATTAAATACCTCAAGAGAGACGCCTTTGACGGCCTCCACTTTTCCGTAGTGCACTCTTATATCAACGACTTTAAGTAGCATTTGCCTTGGCTCCGAGATAGGCTTCAATTACCGCAATGTTCTGCGTTATTTCTTTGGGCGAGCCCTCGGCAATCTTCTTACCGTAATTCAGCACTATAATTCTTTCACACAATCCCATAACTGCTTTCATATTGTGTTCCACTAGGAGAACGGTTGTGCCCATTTCCTGCATCATCTTTCTTATCATAGACATAGTGGACGCCGTCTCCTCGGCGTTCATACCGGTTACGGGTTCATCCAGCATTATCACGTCAGGATTAGAGGAAAGGGCTATCGCCATTCCCAGCAACCGCTGATATCCGTGGGGCAAATCTCCAGAGCGTTCGTTACTTCGAGTTGCCAAACCGAGCACCTCCATTAGCTCCGTTGCGCGGCGCTCTAGCTCAGTTCGCTTATGTGCAGTTCGGAAACCGAAAAGTGCATCGAACAGTCCGGATTTATAGTGCAGATGCAAACCTGCTAGCACGTTTTCCCGTACGGTTAAATCTGAATATAGCAGAGTATGCTGGAAAGTGCGCACTAAACCTTTACTTGCTATCTTGTCTATGCTGAGACCGGTAATATCTTCCCCCTTGAAAAACACCTTTCCTGCAGATGGTTTAAAATATCCACTGATGACATTGAATGCGGTACTCTTACCAGCGCCGTTCGGACCAATGAGACCGAGTATTTCTCCTTTATTAATTTCGAGGTCCAGGTGATCTACCGCCACCAGCCCTCCAAACTCCTTGGTCAACCCTTTAACTTGAAGTATTGCCATATGGCTCGTTATCCTTTTTGCTCGAAGCTTTTCTGAACCAGCCTGGAATACTTTCCAGCAAGGAGCTTATCCCCTTGGGGAAACGCAGCATCACCACGATCAGTATAACCCCGAGAATAATAGGCCCTATTTTGGGGTCGTAGTGGGGTATATAAGTAAGTCCTGTTGTAATACCCGTCATAATTACGACACCGTAGACCGGCCCCCAAACACTATAAACGCCTCCGATTACTGCATAAAGGAGTATTAGGATCAGCACGTTGAAGTCGAACGTAGATGGTTGGATAGAACCCAGGTAGGAAGCAAAAAAAGCCCCTGCGATACCGGCAAAAAAGCACCCGATGCAAAACGCGGTGATAGAATATAACATAACGTTGACCCCACTGGACCTTGCGAGGTCTGCATTAATACCTATACAGCGCAGCGTGAAACCGAAACGAGATTTTTCAATGCGGGACATAACAAGCATGGTTATTACTGCGAGAACTAGGGCAAGATAAAAATAGGAAACTAGACTTCCGAACTCTAAGCCAAATATCGTGTTAGGGGCAGATATGTTGAATATGCCACTAAAACGTCCAAAAAAGGGAAAAGTACTCCATATTAAAACCAGGACAGAGGCAAAAGCTAGAGTAGAGATAGCGAAAAATATCCCTTTCAATCTGAGCAGTATGCGTCCGATGATTGCCGCGGAGGCTGCTGCAAAAACGCCAGCCAGAAGAGTGCTGAGCCACCAATTCCAATTAAGCCGTGTCACAAATAACGCTAACGTATAGGCTCCGATGCCAAAGAACGCCTGCGGTGCCATACTGAAAATGCCGGCACTGAGCGCCAAACGGAAACCCGCTACTAGCATTATCATGTATAGCATACTGATGAAGATACGCAAGTAAAACGAGCTAGATACGAAGGTTGGAATAAGGAAAAGTAGGATGAGTATGACAATGGTTATCACTGGTTTACTATAAAAGCGCCAGGCTGTTTTAACCTTTACTCCTGACTGTACCGGATGCACGCTACATCTCCTCGATTCCTAGCAGGCCTTTTGGTCTCATTAGTAGAACAACGATAGCTGCTAAAAAGACCAACATAGTAGCGTAGTTGCTTCCCAGATATGAAGTTGTAATGCTATTAATGAAACCTACAATGAAGGCCGCGATTATGGTACCCGGGATGCTGCCCAAGCCGCCTATGATGATTATCACAAAGCCCATTAAAAGTTGAGGGCTCCCTATGTAAGGATTGATAAAGAATAAACCTCCAGCCAAGACACCGCCAGCAGCAGCAAGTGCGCAACCGATTCCTATGGCAAGTGAAGACACACCGTCTATGTTCACTCCCATCAGTCGAGCTGCGTCTGGATTCTGAGTAGCCGCCCGCATGGCGCGCCCTGCCTTAGTCTTTGACAGGAAGAGCAATAGTGCTACTGTGAGAATAACGCCGATAACTATGGTGACAATTCGCTCTTGAGAAAGCGTAGCGCCTGCCAGGGACACAATACCTTGAAGGCTTGAAGGGAAAGCTATACTCTTGTCTTGCGCGCCCGCGGTCACCAGCATGGTTGCCTGAAAAAACCACATAAGCCCAAGTGTCACTATTGCGGCGGGGAGCAAGTTGCCACGGAACGGCTTGAGAATAAACCTCTCTAATATTACCCAGAGCAGCCCCACAGCTACCATGGATAAAACCATCCCTAGAAAAAAGTTCATGTTGAGGATATGTGTGAAAAGCCATGCGCCGTAGGCACCCAGCATGTACACTTCGCCGTGTGCGAAGTTGATGACGCGCATGATTCCGAAAATCAAGCTGAGTCCCAGGGCGAACAAAACAAAGAGAACGCTCAACATGATGCTATTTGCTACGATTTGCGCCATCGTTCTCCTTTTTCCTTCTGGGCGTCATCAACTAAATCCAACGCGCCGCATAACAAGACTCACGGTACGTTACTGATTTTCCATGATTACATAGCTTCTCCGATTGCTGAAGTTCAATGGCAGGTGCTGACTGGTTATACGGTAACAGATTGGTCATGCCAAGCACCAGCAACACGGTATCTCCCCGGAGGATGGCGGACGAAGTATCAATCGACTCTGCCAGACTGAAACAGCTGGGGGGTTCCTCCATATTTCGATGTTACCTATGTCAAGAAGCTCTTAGCCAGGGACTATATACTCACAATACTGTCACAGTTCTGGCAACTTCCTCTACGTGACCTCCTGCATTCAGGTTTTTTCCTTAGACCATCCATGATGGTCTAAATTAACCTAAACAAGCAGAGCCAACCTGGATAAAGCCTTGTTTCGAACTTATGGTTCTGTTCTTAGACGCGCCGCCCGGCATGATAACCCTCATGCACGGCATTAATAATCTTGCGGGCTTTTACCGCATCGCCAACAACAAGCACTTCAATGGGTAACTTCTTTAGCTCATTGTACAACGTCAGGTCTGCGGTCATGCCCATAGCTACCACCACTGCATCACCTTCGATGGACTTATCGGCGCCTTCTAAGGTGCAGCTTATACTCTTTGAGCTTATTCGGTTAATGCAATGGTTAACTCTGACATCCACTTTGTCTTCTATTAGACGAGATTGCAATACCCACTGTGTAAACTCCATCTCTTCCGGTGCCACTGTTGGCAACATGTCCACCAGCACCACCTTCTTCTGGTGGCTCTCCGCCAGGTACATGGCCACCTCAACGCCAATCAGCCCAGCCCCACAGACGATGACCCGCTTCCCTTGGGGAATCTTACCGCCAAGGACATCAATTGCATCATAAATGCCGGTATCATTAATGCCATCAATCTGTGGTCTAGATGGACGGGCTCCGCTGGCTACAATGACCACGTCAGGCTTTTCACTCTGAACTAACTTTGTTGTTACCTCAGTGCCAGTTACAACAGATACCCCGCATTCATATAATTGATGTTTCTGGTATTGCAGAAAATCACGGATATCCTTTTTGAACTCAGGCACCGATGAGTAACGCATCATGCCGCCGAGTTCCTTGCTCTTTTCATACAGTGTCACTTTGTGCCCTCTCAGTGCCGCTACCCGCGCCGCTTCCATCCCACCTGGTCCACCTCCAACAATCATGACTTTTCGTGGTTTCTCAGCATGGACAAGCACTACGAAAGACTGCTCTTCCCTACCAGCCACAGCATTGACTGCACAGCCGAGGCTGCGGTAGGAAGTTGCGGTGCCAAGACATTCGTTGCAGCGTATACAGCGCCGTATCTCCTCTGGTTTGCCAGCGATTACCTTATTCGGCCAGTCAGGGTCTGCTATGCTCTGGCGGCCGACCGCCACTAAGTCAGCCTTGCCGCTGGCTATGGCTTCCTCGCCCAGCTCAGGAGAAATACCACAGACAGCGATAACCGGTATCGAGACGTGCTTCTTCATTGCCTCAGCAAGACGAATCATGTTTCCACGTGGTACATACATGGGTGGTACCCAGACTACCGTGCTGATACCATCGCTCAGCTTCTTGCCAGCGGGTGACTCTTTCCCAGCCAATACGTTCCGAAAGATTTCCACCTTACTGTCAAAGGAGCCCGCCGAAACATGTATTGCGTCTGCACCCGCTTCCTCAACCCACTTAGCGAATTGTGTGGTTTCCTCAAGAATGAGACCGTCTTTGAGGTATTCTTCTGCCGAGATACGCCAGATCAAATTGAAATCCGGCCCTGCTGTCTCTTTAATAGCTCGAATGACTTCCAATCCGAATCTGGCTCTATTCTCAAGGCTGCCGCCATACTCATCGGTGCGGCGGTTGTTGTAGCGAGACAGGAATTGCTGTGGCATATAGCCATGTGCCCCGTGCACCTCGACAGCATCGAAACCGGCTAGTCTCGCCAACCTAGCGGACATGGCATACGTTTGTACCAGCTTATGAATCTCATCAATCGTCATTTCCATAGGCTTGTCGTCGGGGAGGAGCACCGTCGGAACGCCCGATGGAGTGTACGGCTTCATGCCGGTAATCGTCTCTGAGCCAAACCATCCAGCATGTGCTAGCTGTAGAGCAATCTTGGCACCATTAGCATGTACGGCATTGGCGAGCCGCGATAGACCGGGGATAAATTGTATGCCGGAGACCTCCAATTGAGCGGGGATACACTTGCCCCTTAGTTCCGGGGTGGTGGCCTCGACAATAATCATCCCGATTCCACCATTAGCACGCGCAGCGTAGTAGTTGATAATTGAGTCAGTTACGGTGCCGTCGGTGGTACCGAGGTTGGTTCCCATTGGCGGCATCACCATACGATTGCGCAGTGTCATGGTACCGACATTAATTGGTTGCACTAGATGCTCAAACATGATTACCTCCTAAATAGGAAATCCCTTGCTTACACGCAGCATAGTGCTTGCTAGTAATCCCCTTTTGTGTAACTAACTTCTCGGACTCTGCGGCTTCTAGAATCAGTTCGGTGGCAATTTCCGCCGCCCTCTGGCATACCTTGCCGCAATAATCATGAACATTTGGAATAGCACTTACCTTCACAAGCTCTTCAGGCCTCTCATGTCTTAGGCCCTTCCTAAAACTATCTTCCGTACATCGTGGCACTTGTAACTACCATATTGTTTCTCAAATAACTTGTTTAACCACCGCCTGACCTAAATTTGAGGGGCATTATCTCATCTAATCTTTCGTTTTTTTAAATATCGAACCAATGTTTATCATAACGCTATAATATGCCGACCAAACGTTTGGTAAATATAATCTTGGTGGAATCGTATCATAGAAATATTAACGTTGTCAAGCCTGTGTATGAAATGTGAAATCTGGAATGAGATTGATTAATAATATTCATTGTGTTAGCCTCTCAGCAGTGAAGCTAGCTAGAGTTACGCATGAAAATCAGCACAGATTTTGCACTCTTATGGGAATAATTGTATAGGAGCAGCTCTTAATTGCTTAACTCGTTTAACGAATTCATCAACTTCGTAAGCAGCAATTGCGTTACCAATTAATGTAAGTGGTAGATCATCAGGTTTCTTAAAACGTATACATGATTTACCGACATTATACTTTTGACCAGCGGTGCGGTACTCAGTCTCAAACTCTTGTCTTGCCTGCTGATCCATGTAAATGTCAATCAGATAAATGGCCACGCGGTTCTTCTGTGAAGCCAGTACCGCATACATCAGAGGCTTCCCATTGTAGGTGTCTGGATAGATCACCAAAGGGACTTGATAGGCGATCATTCCCCAATTCATCACCTCCTCGTATCCCTGCCCTATGACCCAACCTCATGTCCGGAGGGTGTAGCTGAAGGAAACCTTACTATCGACTACTTTAACGTTTTAACGGGGGAATGGGTTGAGTGTAAGTGTGAAGTGGATGTGCAAAATCACCTTGTCATAGCGCATGTGAGCCACTTCACCTTGTTTGCCATTATTGCTGAAGTCCTGGCGCCACCATTAACGCCAGCGCTAACACATATTAATTGGCCGTTGACAATAGGCATTGTAGCTGCAGTAGTTATGGCGAGCATGGCGGCTATCATTAGTGGCTACATTTTGAAGACATAAGGTAATGGAGACTCCGGGGGCTTGCTCCTGCTGCTAAATTGCCTTCATCTTTAGAAGAGCAGCACCTTGATCGTAAGTTGATTAGTTGGGGGTTCTGAATCTGGGGGCGACAGCTTAACTTGGATTTTAACAGCCCAAGTCGTCGAAAACGGAATTGAAGCCGCTAATTGGAAAACCGTGGGTCTCAGATTGAGACAATTTCGAAGTTACCGACATATGAAATAAGCGAATCTGACACCCGGTTTCGATACAAGTAAGAGGCGGCTTTTCGGAATTTTTCTAACGCCGATAAGACACAAAGTCTATGCTATTCTCTGTGACACCATTACACTTGGGCCAGTGGAGCGATGCTGACCACATTTGCGAGGACTATTGTACAGAGCCAGCTCCTTTACGGCAACAACGCGAGCCGAGTGCACAAATCGATGTAATGTTCAGGTGAAGACGCCCAAGCTGTCCGGACCCCATCGAACCTATTGCACAATCCAGAGTAGTTGAACAAGGCAATGTATTAGAGGCTTTCACGCAGAAGAAATTTCAGAAGTTTCAAGTGACTGGACTAGCGTGGCGGGATTTAGTTATCACTTTTGAGCACCAATTCGGCAAAATAACCCCCCGCAAGTGGAAGGATTACAAAACGATGAGAAAGGACTGGGGGCAGCTTCTTGACAATCTGGTATTTCTGTCTCAAAGAGCAAATATCAAATTCTGTCCCAATTGCCCAATCTGCGAGGCTATAGGTTCAACGTAGCCCAGTAGTGAATCATTCAACAAAGCTCTTCGCCCGAGTTGCCACATACCAAATTTGGCATGCTATTGCTATTAGCATATAGTGAATAGCCTGCAGGTCTTTATATCACAGCGGCGACTTATATGACTTCGGGCTATCTTGCAAAGTGACCGGCCTCGTATATTACTACACCAACTCGATCAATTCTTACCATTCGAAGTCCTTGGTAGTCATAGTGTTCAAAGCTAACTCTTGCAGCATCAGTAGCCTAAACTTCAGTGTTATCCACTTTCCTCATGTAGCCTTGACTTTAGGCCCGCTTGCGGGTATAATATATTTATGGGTGCTATATGTAGCGTAGATGAAGCAGCACAAAAGCTAGGCTTAGACACCAGTCAAGTAAGACGGTTGTTGAGAAGCGGTAAAATAGCAGGCAAGAGGCTAGGTCGTGACTGGGTAGTGCTGGAATTGAGTTACAAAAGGAGAAGAAAACCCAAAACAAAGAAAGGAGGTAGCAAATAATTATGCTCGATGTTAGAGGTCGATTCGAGGAAGCAGTACAAACACATGGAGTTCGAGGACTGGCTTCCAGAATAGGAGTTACTCCGGCTTATGTTTCCATGATTGTGAATGGAAAGAGGGCATTAACGCCACAAGTGTTAACAAGACTTGAAGAGGGTGTTAACAAACCAATGGCGTCCCTGGCGCGACTCGAACGCGCGACCCACTGCTTAGAAGGCAGTTGCTCTATCCAACTGAGCTACAGGGACACACTTTGTGCCCGTCTTGCTTGATTTTAGCATCACCGTAAGGACTTTGGCAAGCGAGAGGCTGACAGCTTAGATAGACCGTTCGTGGTGACCCTGTCGAACCACTTACAGCTTCTTGGAGATTATTCCCACTTGAAGAAGCGTACAGCTACTATCAGACAAACTGCAAACCAGCCGACAAGCACGCCCACATTGATTAAGTGGGAATGAAGAGCTGAGGACTGGACCATTATCTGCCTGACCGAATCGCCCAGATAAGTTAACGGCATGGCATCCATTATGGGGCGCATGAAGCCAGGCATCATATCAATCGGGAAGAAAATCCCCGAGAGAAACATCATTGGAAACTGCACCATCATGAGCAGGGGCATAGCCGACTCTTGCGTCTTTGCGAAAGCTGACATCATGAACCCCATGGTCAGAAACGTTAACGCCCCCAGTATCACCATGCCTGCAAGGAAGAACCAGTTCCCCAGCATGGGGACATGAAATACCAGCTTGGACACAACAATAATCAGCGCGGCTTGTCCTATAGCGATTAGTAGCCTGAAGACTACTGTGCTCAAAATCATCGTGGAACGTCTTAGCGGCGTAGCTCCCAGCCGTTTGAGCACTCGATTCTCCCGTTGCACCACTAGAGGCATCGCTGCAAAGATGCCCAACTGCATTATAGCCATAGCCAGTATGCCCGGCGTCAGATAGTCTATGGCACGGATCTCGTGGGTCTGCAACGTCACTGGATTCACGTTGATGAGCGGCGCTGGCTGCCCAAACTTTTCCAATACCTGTGTGATGATGGGCAGCAGCACCTGCCCCGACGAGCTTTCCGTCGGGTCATAATAGACATTTACCGTAGCATTACCCCCCTGCGATACGGTCTGTCCGAATCCTGAAGGCACGATGATGACCGCCCGTCTGTCGCCGTTCTTCAGCGCCTGCAGTTCAGCACTTTGATTGCCCGTATCCAATTTGAAAGCGGGCACCTGTTGCAGCATCCCCGACAACTGTTGGGCTGCAGGTGAGTTGTCCTCCACCACCAGACCTACATTGAAAGTGACATTGTCCCCACCACTGAAAACAGCGCCGAAGATAAGAATGAAGAAGATGGGAAAAGCGAATGTCCAGAAGAGAGCTGAACGCTCTCTAAAAAACTGTTTGATATCTGCCACCAGGAGCTTCCCTAAGACTTTCAATCCCTGATTCTCCTGCCGGTTAGCTTCAAGAAAACGTCCTCCAGGGTGGCTTTCCTCACGTATAGGTCAGTTAATTTCATGTCCCCTTGTTTGGCCACTTCCATCAAGGCTGAGATAGTGACCGGCACCGACTTAGAGTATACCGTCACCCTGCCATTTTCCATCACAACATTCGTTGCGCCTGCCAACTGGCGCAGCACCTCATCACCAAGTGGCCGGTCTAATTGAAACTCTATAGCTTCCTCATTGAAGTACTGACTGACCAGTCTATCAGGTCGGTCAGTAGCAATAATCTCACCATGATCGATAATCGCCACGCGCTCACAGAGACGCTCGGCTTCCTCCATGTAGTGTGTAGTTAAGAATACGGTCTTGCCCTTCTCCTTTTGAAGCTTGATCAGGTCCCAGATGTTGTGCCTTGCCTGAGGGTCAAGGCCCGATGTGGGCTCATCTAAGAAAAGGATTTGAGGGTCATTGACCAGAGCAAGGCCCACCGATAGCCTCTGTTGCTGTCCTCCGGAGAGATTAATGCACAGTTTGTTACTGCTGTCCTCTAATCCCACGAGCTTGATAATCTCCTCAAGCGAAACGGCTTTGGGAAAGAAGCTGCCAAAAAGATCGATCACTTCATGAACTTTAAGTCTGGGGTATAGTGAGGTGGTCTGCAGTTGCACTCCGATACTGCCTTTGATCCGCCGCGGCCGCTGCTTTATATCCATCCCCAACACAGAAACGCTGCCTGAATCAGCAGGTCGAAGCCCTTCCACTATCTCCATAGTGGTCGTTTTGCCAGCACCGTTTGGGCCCAGCATTCCGAATATCTCGCCCTGAGCTACCGAGAAGCTGATATTATTAACTGCCTTAATCTCTCCGTAGCTCTTGCGTAGCTTCTCAACTTCAATGACAGCGCTCATTAGTTACTTCCACGGTTCTAATAATATAAATCTTAGTCCATTGCATAGGTTGCGTCAATTCACCTTCAAATTGCTTATAAACATATCAACCCTTATTCTACCTGCTCCCCCACGTCTTCAGAAGCTGAGTAACGGCTATAATCCCTGTTGCAAAGAGAGTTTGCAAGATTTTACAAATGCACTATAATACTCAGAAGGATTGCGCGGGGGAACAGTAGAACTCTGAGGTAGCCTGAAGGCAATGCTTAATAATATCAGAAAAGTCTTGGTTCCTGTTAATGGGACCAAAGTTGACGAAGCTGCTATAAAACTGGCTTGCCGCTTGGCTAAAGCTGCAAAAGGCAGGATCTATGTTACGTATGTAATCCAGGTGGATCGTACGTTACCTCTCGACGCTGAAATTAAACCTGAAATCGAGAAAGGAGAACAAGTCCTCGACCAGGCCGAGCATATCGCTGAGGAGCAAGATTACAAAGTTGAGACTGACTTGTTACAGGCACGCGAGGTAGGCCCGGCAATAGTCGACGAGGTGATAGAACGTGGAGTTGACTTGGTCATCATTGGTATCAACTACAAGACAAAGTTTGGCGGGTTCAGCCTGGGGAGCACTGTGCCATACGTGCTTAGAAACGCACCGAGCTGGGTGCTGATTTGCCGGGAGCCCATCACCGAGGAGGATGTTGAGAGATAATGAAAGTGGTTATAATGGGCTGTAGCCGAGTTGGCGCACAATTGGCAGCGATGATGGATGCAGAAGGGCACAAGGTTACCGTTATGGACATCGACCCCTTTAGTTTCAAGAAGCTCCCGTCAACATTTAATGGAACAGCCCTCGTAGGAAGTGGGATAGATGAAGAGTCGTTAAAGAAGGCAGAGATAGCAGAGGCTGATGTCTTCGTAGCTGTGACACAGGGCGATAACCGCAATGTGATGGCTTGTCAGATCGCCAAGCATATCTACAACGTTCCTAAAGTAGTCTGCCGTATCTATGACCCGATTCGCGAGGAGACGTATCGTAATCTGGGTCTACGTACTGTTAGCCCTACCAAAGTGGTGGCAAAACTTTTAAGAGACCAAATCGAAGACTAGGGGAAACATGTATATCGTCATCATTGGAGGCGGCGAAGTTGGCTATCACCTTTCCAAGGTGTTGCTTAATGATGGCCATGAGGTGCTGATCCTGGAGCAAGACCTCTCCAGATGTGACGTACTCTGCGAAGAGTTGGGAAGTGTAGTTGTCCGCGGAGATGGTTGTGAGGCAGCTACCTTGGATAGTGTTGGCACCGGAAGAGCCGATATGCTGGTTGCTGTCACCGATGAAGACGCGCGCAATCTGGTGGCTTGTCAGTTGGCCAAGCACAGGTTCAACGTCAGGCGTACAATTGCACGTGTTACGAACCCATATAACGAGAATATTTTCAAGATTCTGGGCGTTGACGTTACGGTATGCAGCACCAGACTTATTCTGGCACATATCGAACAGGAACTGCCTTCACATCCCATCATCCCTCTGCTCAAATTAAGAAGCGGGACGCTTGAGGTTATCGAGGCCAAGATCCCACCAGACTCAAAGCTAATAGGTAAAAAACTCCGAGCCTTCGCCCTGCCCAAAGGAAGCGCCGTGTTGCTCGTCATAAGCAAAGAAAAAGGGCCCCAGATACCCACAGCGGACACGGTTATTGAAGCAGAAGATGAAGTTGTAGCAATTACCGAGGCTGAGAACGAAGAAGCAATACGGGCAATGCTGACCAGCAAATAATATATAACCTCCATCGTCTGCTCAAAGGTAGAGAATGACCAGAGTCGCTTTTCAAGGGGAAAGAGGCGCTTTCAGCGAAGACGCAGTAATAAGATTCTTCGGCGACGCCGAGCTTATACCCTGCCGCTCCTTTGCTCATGTCTTCGAATCTGTAACTAAAGACGAAGGCGATTTCGGTGTCGTACCCATAGAGAACTCGCAGGCAGGCAGTATCAACGAGACCTACGACCTCCTTCTAAGATATGACCTTAATATATACGGCGAGATAGACCTCAGGGTAAACCATTGTCTCATGGCGCTCCCGGGTGAGAGTTTAGCCAGCATAAAGACAGTCTATTCCCATCCCCAGGCCCTGGCCCAATGCGAGCAGTTCTTGAGCAAGATGGGCGTGGAAATAGTACCCACCTATGATACCGCCGGCAGCGCCAAGCTGATACGGGAGAAAAGGCTGGTCAACTGCGCCGCTGTGGCCAGCAAGAGAGTTGCTCAGATCTACGAGATGCAGGTGCTTGCCGAGAACATCCAGACAATCCCAAACAACTACACTAAATTCTTTGTCATCTCCAAGAAAAAGGCCGCGTATGCTGAAAAGAATAAGACCTCGCTCATTTTCATTACAAAGAACATCCCTGGCGCCCTGTATCATTGTCTGGGCGCTTTCTCCAGGAGGGGCATAAACCTGACCAAGCTGGAATCCAGGCCGATCAAGGATAAACCCTGGGAGTACATTTTCTACGTTGATTTCGAGGGACACTTAGAGGACGATATCTGCAGCCAGGCCTTGACATACCTTAAGAAGAAAACTAGTTTCATTAAGATACTTGGGTCGTATCCCAAAGCCATGGAGTCGGGATAGAAGACATCCTGCCAAAAAGCCTTGAGACTTACTCAATTATGCCCCCGCCGATAACCACATCATCCCTGTAGAAGACCACGGCTTGCCCCGGCGTGATTGCCCGCTGCGGTTCCTCGAATACAAGCCGTGCCTGCTGCCCTTGAGGATATAGCATCGCCTTTGCCTCGGGCGACTTGTACCTGATCTTGGCAGTAACGTCCGTAGGCACCTGCGGAGGTTCATCGGAGACGTAGCTTACCTCGTTAGCAATTAGTTCGCTGCTGAGAAGCTGGTCATTAGTTCCTACTACAACGCGGTTGTTATCGGGATTAATCGACAGAACATACAGCGGCTCATGTGCAGCCAGACCCAACCCCCGCCGCTGCCCCACCGTGTAAAAGCCGATCCCGGAATGTCTACCCATAACCTTGCCCTCCGTATCGACAATGTCGCCGGGCTGGGTCATGCTGCGTTCTGACAAAAAGTGATGATAGCCCCCCTCAGCGATAAAGCAAATCTCCTGGCTTTCCGCTTTGTCCCAAACGGGCAGCCCTGATTCCTGCGCTATACGGCGTGCCTCACCCTTGCTATATGAGCCCATCGGAAGCAGTAAGTGCTCCAGCTCTTTCTGACCCAAGGTGTATAGGACATATGACTGTTCCTTGGCATAGTCAATTCCTTTGAGCAGTATATAGCTTCCATCGCGCTGCTTGATCCGGGCGTAGTGGCCTGTAGCCAGGTAATCGGCGCCGAGCGTCAAAGCCCTGTTCAACAGGAAATCGAACTTTATCCACTTATTGCAGGCGAGGCAGGGATTGGGCGTCCTGCCCCGGAGATATTCCCGGCAGAAATAGTCCACCACATAGGTTTGGAACTGCGCCTCGAAATTGAGCACATAGAAAGGTATATCTAAGACCTGACAGACCCGCCGGGCATCTTCTACCTCCTCCAGAGAGCAACACCGGCGATACGGAGCGGGAGAATTGCCGTTTCCCTCCGTCCAAAGCCTCATCGTCACTCCAATGACCTCGTAGCCTTCCCTCTTCAAAATAGCGGCTGCCGACGAGGAATCGACTCCGCCGCTCATAGCTACGACAACCAGCTCGCCTTTGCTGCTCATAGTTTGCTCTTTATATACTCGATTGTACGATCAAGCTGAGGGTCCTTCCCCTGTTGGATATCCTGCTCTGTCCCACCCTGATATTAACAGCTTTTGCCGAAGCTAGCAATTAAACTGGTGGCTGAACCCTTTCATTGACTTTCCCATCGTGGACTGGTATCCTAAATGAGGTTGCCCGAAGCTGATTACAAGGAGGGAAAAATTAATGGCCGGCATCACTTCCTATGGAGCCTATGTGCCTCTCTGGCGACTGAGCAGGGAGGCAATCATGAAAGGGGTGCGCGGGGAGAAGGCTATCCGCAACTACGATGAGGATAGCACGACCATGGCGGTGGCCGCTGCGATAGATTGTCTCAAAGGGCAGAATAGGGAGTCGGTAGACGCGGTATTCTTCGCCACCACTACCTCACCCTACAAAGAAAAACAGATATCAACCACCATCGCTGCTGCCTGCGACCTGCGGCGCGACATAACCACATGTGACTTCAGCAGTTCCCTGAGGTCTGCCACATCAGCCATAAAGGCTGCGCTCGACGCCATAAAGGCTGCCTCAGCAAAAGAGGTGCTAGTGGTGGCAGCCGACTGCCGTATTGGTGCCCCGGGCACCGAGTTCGAGCAGAACTTCGGCGACGGCGCTGCAGCCTTGCTCATCAGCGATAAAGACGTAGCTGCCAGCATAGACGCTTGGCACTCCATATCTAACGAGGCTCACGATTACTGGAGGCTGGACGACGATACCTTCGTCCGCTCCTGGGAGGACAGGTTCGTTTTCAACGCCGTCTATTACGATATGGTGACGCAAAACGTGGCTGCGCTGTTGAAGAAAACCAGCTTCGCCGCCAAGGATTTCGCCAAGGTTATCATCACTGCCCCCAGTCCCAGGGTGCTTTCCGAGATACCGAAGAAGCTCGGCATCGACCCCAAAGCGCAGATGCAGAACCCCCTGTTAGATATCATGGGCAATACCGGCGCTGCCTATGGCTTGATGCTCCTTGTCGCAGCCCTTGAGGAGGCTAAAGCAGGCGACAAGCTGCTCCTCAATAACTACGGCAACGGCAGCGATTCCTTAGTAATAACCGTCACCGACAAGATAGGCAAAAAGGTGGAAGGCCGACGCGGCATGAAGTCCCACCTTGCCTCAAAGAAGATAGTCGATGACTACAGGACATACCTCCAGTGGCGCGGCTTGCTCACATTCGAGGCTACGCCCACTCCCCCCGGAGGTTTCATCTCCGCAGCAGCGTTGTATAGAGACCGCACCCAGATTTACCCGCTGCATGGTCACAAGTGCAAGTCCTGCAATAATATCCACTTCCCGCCGCAAAGGGTCTGCCCGACTTGCAGAGCCAAAGACCAGTACGAGGACTGGCGCCTATCCGATAGAAAAGGTACCCTGTTCACCTTCGCGGCAGACTACCTTTGCCAGAGGCGCGAGGCACCACGTATAACCGCCATCGTAGACTTCGAAGGCGGCGGGCGCATGGCTACCGTAATGACAGACAGGGTGCTCGAGGAGCTAAAGATAGGGATGCCTGTAGAGATGAGCTTCAGAAAGCTGGCAACTCAAGACGGATTCCATAACTACTTCTGGAAATCTATCCCTCTCAGGAGTTGACCGATACCTATTCTCAAATAATGAGGAGGAAAAAGAGAATGCCTGGCATTAGAGATAGAGTGGCTGTAGTGGGCATGGGCTGCACCCGGTTCGGAGAGCTCTTCAATATGAGTGACCAGGACCTGATGGTGGAGTCCTGCTACGCAGCTTTGGAAGATGCCAAGATGAACCTCAAGGAAATTAAAGCAGCCTGGGTCGGTATCCAGGGTGCTGAGACGGGCTATAGCGGCTGCAAGCTCGCCCGTGCTTTGAAGACCGACTATATACCTATTACGAGGGTAGAAAACTACTGCGCCACCGGTATCGAGGCCTTCAGAAACGCTTCGTATGCCGTGGCTGCTGGCATATATGACATAGCGCTGGCTTGTGGAGTGGAGAAACTCAAGGATACCGGGGCTGCCGGCGTCACCCAGATGGGCGGCGAAGGACAGTTCGGAAGCTGGGTCTGGGCGCCCGTCATAGCACCTGCCAGGTTCGCCTTGGCTGCCACCAGGTATTTCCACACCTATGGTCTCTCTCCGCAGGAAGGCAAGCGTATGCTGGCCATGGTTGCGGTGAAGAACCATCACAACGGCAGCCTCAACCCCAGAGCGCACTTCCAGCGTGAGATAACCATAGACCAGGCTGTCAACGCACCCATGATTGCCTGGCCTTTGGGGCTTTTCGACTGCTGCGGTGTCAGCGACGGCTCGGCAGCAGCCATCATTACCACACCGGAGATCGCCAAGCGCATCAGGGATGACTATCTCCTGGTCAAAGGCTTCGGTATCTGCGCTGACGGCGGTACATTCGGGGTTATACCCAGCGATTACGACTTCGTCCACATCGAAGCTATTGTACGCTCCGGTAAGATGGCATATGAGGAGGCTGGCATCAAGAACCCCAGGAAAGAAATAGACATCGCCGAGGTACACGACTGCTTCACCATCACGGAGGCCATAATCTGCGAAGACCTCCGCTTTACCGAGCGCGGCAAGTACAAACAGGACATCGATGCTGGTAACTTCAATATTGAAGGTGAGGTTGCGGTCAACTCCGATGGCGGACTGAAGTGCTTCGGCCACCCCGTAGGCGCTACTGGGCTAAGGATGCTCTTCGAATCATGGCTCCAGCTCAGAGGCCAAGCAGGCGCCCGGCAGATAAAGAACGCCAGAATAGGTATAGCCCAGAACTACGGTGGTATACCTGGCGGCGGCATCTCCGGCATGGCCATCGTCGGCGCTCGGGACTAACTGTGAGCATTCAGCAATCCGCTTTCCGTAGGGGCACAGTGTGCTGTGCCCGATAACACTAAGGGGGATTATAGAAATCCCCATGAAAATGCAAATTGTAGGGGCGACCCGCCGGGTCGCCCCTACATATTCCCCCTTTTCTAAAGGGGGGCAAGGGGATTACAATAACAATATCGGAGTAGGGTAGCCAGAGGGGATTGACTCCAATCAGAAGCGCAGGATACCTCCAGTTTAGTGACTTAAATCACTTGACATAACTTAATTATTGTGGTATAAGAATATATGGCAGAGAATCAGAAAATAATCACCGTCAACCGCAAGGCGTATCACGATTACCATATCGAGGATACTGTTGAGGCTGGCCTTGTTCTCACCGGCACCGAGATCAAGTCCATCCGGGGAGGGCGAGTCAACCTCAAGGATTCCTACGCCAGCCCGAAAGACGGTGAGTTGTGGCTGGTGAACGCCCATATTGCGCAGTATCCGGGTGGCAACCGGTACAATCACGAGCCAACCAGGCCGCGTAAATTGCTGCTGCATCAAAGAGAGATATACGACCTCAGCAGCGAGGTCGAGAGGAAAGGGTACACCGTAGTGCCCCTCAAACTGTACCTTAAAAAAGGAATAGCGAAAGTCGAACTGGGTCTCGCCAGGGGCAAAAAACAATACGACAAACGCCAGTCCATAGCCCAGCGAGACGACCAGCGCCAGATGGAACGGGCGTTAAAGCAAGGCCCCAAAGCCAAGAAACGGTAGGGCATACTTTACATAATGTTTTGGCGTCCCGGTCCAACGATTGTGGTTGCGTGGCCCGCAGCCACTGGCCTACAGACGAAACTAGCAGCGCAACCGAATGCCGATAAACCATTTTACTTGGGGACGTGTGGTTCGACAGGGGAGTAGTGGTTCGGAGTTGCAAGCCGAGGTGCCATCCACCTCGTAAATCAGATGGCAAAAAAAGTAACTGGCGAAAGAGAATACGCCTTAGCTGCCTAACAAGGCAGCTACGCCCACCTCGACCTCTCCTCGATGGGTTGGGATTGGGCGCCGAAATGTCGAGGTGCTGCGACCCCGATGTCGGTAAGGGTCGCCTAAGAAACATCGACTGGCTCCATTGAAATCGGCCGGCGGATGACAGTGGAGCGAGAACAAACAGCCGAATAAGCTTGTAGAGACTCTGAATAGCGCTCTTCTGGACGGGGAGTTCGACTCTCCCCCGTCTCCACCAGAAATATATTGAGCCCCCGGGTTCAGAACCCGGGGGCTCGTTCATTATGCGGATATTCAAGCCGGCAACGTTTCAGAGGTCATGTTTTTTCTCTTCAAACTCTGCTTTAGTTATCTCGCCACTGGCATAGCGTCTCTTCAGTATTTCGAGAGCCGTTTCTGACCGGGTATAGCTGGTCCGGCCGCTCCTGCTGAGCCAACGAATCAGCGTAACTATCCCCCAGATAATCAGGCCCCAGAAAACTATCATTATTATCAGCATAATCACTCCGAAACCTCCGAATCCCCAACCAAACAACGGCCACATCATTATTTCTTACCTCCTTATCTATCATTATAACTGCATTTTGAAAACTTATGCAGTTACTTTGCCTGAGTCTCAGAAACAGCGGGCAACGTAAAGAAGAACGTGCTGCCTTTTCCAGGGGCGCTCTCGACCCACACTTTGCCCTTGTGCGCTTCAACCAGCTCCTTCACCACGGTTAACCCTATGCCGGACCCTCCCGACCTCTTTCCCTTCGGTTGCGAGCCCTGATAGTAGCGATCAAAGATATGCGGGAGCTCCTCTTCGGAAATACCTTGACCGGTGTCTGCCACGGAAACAAGCAGATACTGATTTGGCCGCCCATTGCCTTTTTTAGTTGCTACGGTAACTTCAATAGCGTCCCCTTCGGAGGTGTACCGCAGGGCATTGCTGAGAAGGTTTACCACGACCTGCGATACTCTGTCCGTGTCCATCATTGCCTTGGGCAGATCCGGCTGGATGTGCAGTGAGAGCGACACGTTCTTTCTCTTTGCTTCTGAGTCAGCAGCCGTCACAATCGATGACACCAGCGCACCGAGATCCCCCGGCGCTGGTGAAAGGTTCAATTTCCCTGCTTCTACCTGTGACAGAGTGCGTAAGTCTTTCACCAGTCGCGAAAGCAGCAGGGCCTCTTTATGAAGCGAAGAGATATTCGACGATGACGGTTCAACCACGCCGTCGAGTATACCTTCCAGGTTGCTCTGTATTACTGCCAGAGGCGTGCCCATTTCATGCGCCAGGTCCCCCATTAGCTTGCGTCGCATATCCTGGTTCTTTTCCAATGAATCGACCATACTATTAAACGTATCTGTCAGAGTTCCTACCTCATCTGTAGAACCGGGTGTCACGCGGCATGACATGTCTCCTCGCGCCACGCGGCTGGCGGCGACACTGAGCCGTCTCAATGGAGCCGTGATCTGGCGGGAGAATATGAGTGCAATTGAAGCCGCTATAGCAACCGCAATGCCTCCCGCTATCCACAGGGAGCTATGCACTGAGTTAAGGAACTCAGTCTCAGGGGCACCCATCATTCCACCGGCGTTACCGCCCATCATTTGATTCATGCGCCCGATGTGCTCCAGGTAGCTGCCAAAATCTGCGTTGGTCGAGTTGCGTATCAGCAACGTTGCGACGAGGACTCCGACTACAGCCGTTGCCGCAGTGATCACGGCCATCTTAAGCCAGAGTTTATTAATGCGCATCTGCATCCACCTCCAACTTGTAGCCCACGCCGCGCACCGTTTCGATATGACAGCCGCATTGACCTGATGCCATCTTCTGGCGCAGGTTCTTGATATGCGCATCGATAGTGCGCTCATATCCTTCGTAATCGATCCCCTGCACAGCGTCGAGCAAATGCATACGGCTGTATACCCTGCCCGGGGACTGGGCCAATGTAGACAGCAGCTTGAATTCAGTCGTGGTAAGGTCGAGCCTCCGGCCGCTGCAACTAGCCTCATAACGTGCGGCGTCTATTGCCAGGTCGCCTATAGTTAGCGTCTCCGACGGAGCAGGCTGGGACGCCTGTCTGCGTAGCACCGCCCGAACCCTGGCCACAATTTCCCTGGCGCTGAAGGGCTTGGTCACGTAGTCATCTCCACCCAGTTCGAGCCCTACTATCCTGTCTACCTCTTCTCCACGCCCGGTGAGCATAATTATAGGAACGTTGGACTGCTTCCTGAGAGTACGGCATACCTCGAGCCCATCGATGTCAGGCAGATTGAGGTCCAGGATGATAATATCGGGTTTGTAGCTCGTGGCACGTTCTAATGCCTGCCTGCCGTTGGCCGCGCTGGCTATCTGGAATCCCTCTTTCTCAAGGTACAGCTTGAGAACTTCTATAATCTTAGGCTCGTCATCAACAACGAGGACTCTGCTCTGCACCATTTCGGCCCCTGGTTCCATATTACAATAACGGCGACTTTCTGTACAATTAATTTGCGTCAAAGAGTCCGGTGGAGAAATCCCACCGGACTCTACCGCTGAGGGAGGCCGAATTATCACTTTACCAGCTTCCCATCATTCAGCCCCCGTAGCCTCCCATCATGCCGCCATAGCCTCTCTGAGGCAATGTGTTACCATCCGGCTGCTGCCCGGAGCTATCCCCGCCGTAGTAACGTCCCATCATACCGCCCATGTAATAATCCCAGCCGCTGCCGTCGTAATTCAGTTGACTGGTCACCATAGTTTGTAACCTTTCCTGAACTTGCTCGGTCAAATTATTTGCTTGGTCCTGGCTTAGATACCCGTTCTGCACCATGAGGCTCAGATGGTTTTCGTAGGTTGCCATCATGGTCTGAATTAGCTGCTCCTGGCTGATGCCATTGGCGCTGGCAATGTCCGCCAGGGTCTTGCCTGAGTTCAGTTGAGCTGCAAGGTCAGCAGTCGTGGTACCCAGTAGCGCTGCCACCTGCTGGTTTACCGGAAAGCCAGCTCCATATCCCATCATTGCGCCAACTCCATCGCAATACCACAAACCCGTCGTGTTATCGAGGGCATTGTTAGTGCTGGCAGTCTGATAGTTGCCGGCTGGCTGGTAAACTGCGCTGTGGTCGGCGGACTTGGCGGCTACCACACCGATTCCGGTGCCGATAGCGAGTAGACCTGCGACTATGGGGATTACGATTTTCCATTTCTTGTTCATGCTCCACACTCCTTCTTTCTTAAGCTACCTTCATTCTGCCATTTGATTGTGAAGGCAGTATGAAGACAGTCCGAAGACTTTCCCTAAATTTCATCAAAATTGCAGCCGAAACAAAACAGCCCTTCATGGCAATTATCATCGCCACCACGAGAATGAAAATATATTCTCGCATAACGAAGAGATAGTGCCGTTCGTGGTGAGCTAGTCGAACCATGAACGGGACAGATATAACCGTTCACCCTTCGACAAGCTCAGGGCGAACGGTAAAAAGGTTATTTTCAAGGTAATTAAGTTTATTAAAAAGAAGTGCAGGATTCGTCTTATGGGGGCTTGGGCCATCGCCCACTCCCCCTTTCCTAAAGGGGGATATAAGGGGGATTTACGTAGGGGCAGACCAATGTGTCTGCCCAAATGAGACAAATTACAGACAGAATCGTCAGGATTGACTATCCGTTATTCTACTGCTATTATGCGCCTCATTGAGACCATTGATACAAAAACAGCCAAGGAGAGTGTGCACAACATGGCTGAGAAGCAGAAGACTCGCAAGTGGGATGCTGAAGTCGATGTCATCGTAGTGGGATTCGGTGCCTCCGGTGCGGCTGCGGCCCTGGAGGCAGCTCAGCAGGGGGCCTCAGTGCTGGTATTGGACCGCTTTCACGGAGGGGGAGCCACAGCAGCCAGCGGCGGCATCGTCTATGCAGGTGGCGGTACATCATACCAGAAAGCCGCCGGATACGAAGATGCACCGGAGGAGATGTATCGCTATCTGAAGCAAGAGGTAGGTGATGTTGTTACAGACGAGACGCTGCGTCTTTTCTGCGAACAGTCTCCGGGGATGATTGCCTGGCTGGAACAGGCAGGAGTTCCTTTCGAGGGTTCATTGTGTCCTTTCAAGACGTCCTATCCCACCGACAAATACTATATATACTTCTCCGGCAACGAGAACCACAGCAGTTACAAGGCGAATGCGAAGCCAGCACCGCGCGGTCACCGCGCCCGGGGAAAAGGAATCTCAGGCCTTACACTCTTCCATGCCTTGGAAAAGGCTGTGCGCAAACAGGGAATCCCGGTGCGTTGCCAGACCCGCGTGGAGCGACTGGTCTTCGCTGATGACGGGCGGGTGATCGGTGTCGAAGGCGTACCTATAGCACCTGGCATTACAGCGCGTCTGCACGGCGCCATCTCCTATATCAATGCCAAAGCGAATACCTACGCACCACCCCTGGGAACACTGCTGCACGGTATCGATAGGATGCTCATGAGGCTGAGGGCCAAGCCCTATCGTGCGCAGGCTCGCAAGGCAGTGATTCTGGCGGCTGGAGGCTTCATCTTCAACAAGCAAATGGTCAAGGAGTGCGCTCCTATTTACTTGAACTGTATGCCTCTGGGCACCTATGGTGATAACGGGGCGGGAATCCGTTTGGGAGCGAGCGCCGGTGGAGTTACGTCGCACATGGACAAGATGAGCGCCTGGCGGTTCTATGTACCTCCGGAGGCGCTGATGCAAGGGGTACTGGTCGATAAAAAGGCACAGCGCATTTGCAGCGAAGACCTGTACGGGGCGAAGCAGGGGGACTATATCGTGGCTGGTGGCGGCTATGCTTACCTGATTTTTGACAGCAAGACCTACAAGGAAGCTGTGAGTAAGATAGGCGAGCAGTGTGCCGCATTCCAGAAATTAACCATGATACCCATGCTGCGCCTCACCCGTAAGAAGGCTAAATCGTTCCAGAAGCTGGCAGCCAAGATCAAGATGTCTCCGGAGGCTCTGGAACAGACCATGTCCCAATACAATGCTATTGCCAGTAAGCACGAACCCGATACATTGGGCAAGACAGAAAAGCGCTTCGTGCCTCAGGATACGCCGCCTTTCTATGCCGTTGATTGCTCCCTCAAGTCCAAGAGCGGGATACCTACCGCATCGCTGACTCTGGGCGGTCTTGTTGTGAACGAGAAGACTGGCCAGGTACTGCGCCAGGACGGCTCATCCATCGATGGGTTATATGCCATAGGGCGGAACGCCGTAGGGGTCTGCAGTAATGGCTACTTTGCCAGCGGCATCTCCATTGCGGACTGCATATTCTCCGGCCGGCGTGCCGGCAAACATGCGGCCAGCCTTCCAGCGAAATAGTTCCACACAGTGGGACAATCTAACTAAAGACAGCATAATCTAGTGCGCTAAAACAATCTAAAGTAAACAAGCATCAGCGCACATGGAAATAGTTCCTTGATCAGAACAGTTATATCTTTTCGTCCAAGACCTTGTACAATGTACTCATATGGAGGTGAAGGCCATGCGGACATCAGCAGAGTACCTGGCGGACTTGAAGCGATTGAAACCCAATGTCTACGTGGGAGGTGCGAGGGTCGGCCGTGATGACCCTAGGATTGTCCCCGGGGTCCGGGTCATGTCTACAACTTTCGAGCTGGCTAAAGACCCGAAATGGCAGAGCTTGCTTACCGCGCGCTCCCACCTCACCGGGCAGGCGGTGAACCGATTCACCCATGTTCCTCAGAACGCCTACGATCTGATGCAGAAACAAAAGATGATCCGTCTCCTCGCGCAGCGGGTCGGCGGCTGCATCCAGAGATGCATGGGCATGGACGGCATCATAGCCCTGTCCGTGGTGACCAAGGAGATGGATGACAGGTACGGAACCCAGTACAACAGGAGATTCCTCGAGTACCTGAGATTCTACCAGGAGCACGATCTAGCCGCTGCCTGCGCTCAGACGGACATGAAAGGCGACAGGGCTAAACGCCCGTCGGAGCAGGCGGACCCTGACGCGTACGTCCACATCGTGGACGTAGGGGACAAGGGCATCTTTGTTAGGGGAGCGAAGCTATCCATAACAATGGTTGCCTATGCTGACGAGATGATCGTGGTTCCCACGCGCGCCCTCAGGGAAGACGACAAGGACTATGCCGTCGCGTTCGCGCTGCCTGCGGACTGGGACAACGTGCACCTGATAACCCGCCCTGTCTTCGTCCGCGAGAGGCAGATGATTAAGTGCCCTTACGCGGAATTGGGCGGCTCCGACTCGGTTGTGGTCTTCGACAATGCCTTCGTGCCCTGGGAGAGGGTGTTCATGTGTGGCGAGTGGGAATTCGGCCGCAGGCTCGCGCTCCTCTTCGCCGACTCGCACCGGCACAGCTACTCAGGATGCAAACCGGCAGTATCGGATATTCTCTGCGGCGCGGCCTGCCTGGTCGCCGAGGCCAACGATATCGAGAAGGCGAGCCACGTAAGGGAGAAGCTCTCGGAGTTCGCCGGGGCTGCAGAGCTGTCATATGCGGCGGGCATTGCCAGCGCTATCTACGGCGAAAAAACTTCTTCCGGGACCTTCTTCCCCAACAGCATATACGCCAACGTAGGCAGGAGGCTAACAGGTGAGTCCATTTTCAGGGAGTATAACCTGCTGGTTGAGATTGCGGGAGGCCTGTTGGTAACCCTTCCCTACGAGGATGACTTCAATGCGGCGGAGACCGAGGCTTACCTTAAAAAGTACATCGTCAGGAACCCCAAGATCCCGCCAGAGACCGCCCACCGCATCTGGCGGTTTGTCGAAAACCTTGCAGCTTCGTCCGTTTCTGCCTGGTCGCAGATAGCGGGTGTCCACGGCGGGGGTTCTCCGATCATGGAGACGATAGCACTGAATGCTCAGTACGACTACGAATCAAAGAAGAACATCGCGAAGTACCTGGCCGGAATCGATAAAGAGTTAGATCAGTCAAGAGACCTGGAGAGAGAGCCTGTCCCACCGAGTAGCTTGATGCGGGGTACCATGGCGCCGGATGGATGAGAGTGGCTTGCGTAGCCGTGATCTCCAGGCTAAATGAACCCTGGGACAGACGCAATACTTACAAACTGCTACATATGTTTACAAACTTGTTAGAGGGGATGTAGGGCAATAAGTATTCAGCGAGAGTTCGATTCTCCCCCTTCTCCACCAAAAATCATTCAGGCCTCTCTTTGAGAAAGAGAGGCCTCTTTGTTCATAGATACTTGACATATTACTATATTTGTAGTACAATGTATTACAAATATGGGGGCATAATTGATCGTCATCACATATCCCTTAATCTGGACCCAAGCGGTAGTCGACAAAATTTGGCATAAACATCATGTTACTCCTGAAGAGGTTGAAGAGGCGCTTTGTGATGATAAACCGATTTGTCATAAAGTCACCTCGAGTTCATATTGTGTATACGGCCAGGCTGTATCGGGGCGCTACCTGTTTATAGTACTGGCAAGGAAAGGTAGAGGAAGTCGATATAAAGTCCTTACAGCCCGGGATATGCAAGACAAAGAGAAGCGATATTACGAAAAGCATCGGAATTAAGGAGGCGAAATGGGTGTAAAGAAAGAGTTAACGCTTAAATTTGAGTCCGAGGGTAAAGAAGCGGAGCACTGGGACACACATAGCCCTCTTGACCGTGGCGCTGAGCCGAAAGCTCAGGAACTTCGGGTGAGGGGTGCCAAAGACAGACCCATAACCATTCGTCTGGATAGTCAGACACGCAAGAAACTAAATGAATTAGCTAGCCAGCGTGGTGTTGGCCCCTCCACCCTTGCGCGGTCCGTCCTAATCTCAGCGATTGAGCGCAGTAACAGCTTACCCGGGAAAGGTGTCAACCTGGATGACCTGGTATATTTACTTGAGCCCAACCTCACCTCAGCGATAAGAGAGCATGCCGGCAGCGCTGCGAAATACAGAACGGCACGTGACACCGATACCCTGGCCTTCCTTATCCTTGATAAATCTCAAATGAATAAATTGGGAGAGCTTGGCTTAAAGGCCATATCCATACTGTTCGAATCGTATGGCGTGCAGGTTATTGCCCAGGAGCATACTAAATACAAGCAGATTAAAACCCTGGTACAATCCAGCACCTAAAGTGTGAAGGCTGTCCGACTCTCACCCGTCTCCACCAGAAATACTGAAGGCCTCTCTTTGGGAAAGAGAGGCTTTTTTTGTTTAGGCCGACCACTTAGAAGTTCACGACTACATCCGCACACAACCAAAACTTATTTGCCCGTAGTCGGCGGTTGGTCATTCTGCTTCTTTAAATCATCGAGATTCACATGAATAATCTCAGGGTTGTCTTTTCGCAAGATATTCAGGATGGCAATAGGCCAATCTGATGGTTCCGTCATGATTCCGCCCTCCATAAGCTGCACCTCTCGCCCGCCGAAGACGAAGAATCCAGCTCGCTCAAGCTCCGCGAGTGAATCCGTCAGGTCATATACCGCTTTAACGCGACTGCTGAGTTCAAGATCATTCCCGATTTCCATTAAGTCGCTGATTGCCTGTAAGAATCCTCCGACAAGATCGACTTCGTCTTGGGATTTCAATTCGTCATTATCCGTTGATAAAGCATAAGCGCTCATTACAAGGTTCAGAACCTCCTTTCCGGTTGTGAGGCGAGATAAGTAGGCAGGAATTCCTTGCTTAATCCTGCGGAACTTGAGTGGTTTTAGCTCGGGTTCTCCTGTCAGTTTCTTTGAAACCCAAGTCTCATGATTTGCTTTCATCTGTCGGAGGATATCCGCAGTAGTATAGGTGTCTGCTTGATCATCCACCATCTTATGATGGACACGGCAGAGAAGAATAAGGTTTTCGTAGCTATCAAGCTTCCTTCGAGGATAAGAAGCGTCATACCTTGGACCATTGGGAAGTGAGGAGACAATGTGGCATTCATCGCCGACAACAGACTCATCATCCACGGGAGTCGCATTTACCACGAGTTCATGCTTGCATATCGCACACCGATTGCCAGAGCGTCCCCACAATATCTTACGCGTCTTATCTACTATCGACATGATTTTCTCCCATGTCCAAACACCTGAAAAGGTTTGCCTACTGAGATCATCTAAGAAAAATGGTCAGTATATCTTAATATCTTAGCGTATATAGAAACCCTATTCAATTTTGTTAACTTTACATAATGTTAGTTAGGGCTTTATAGCGCGACACTATAAATCCTAGAGTATAACCGCATGCCACGCCAACAACAGATTTATTGAAAAAACATTTGTGAAGAAATCTCTCAGTAACCAATCGGATCTCCGCACCCAAAACCCAACCTCTCATCAAACAGTCAAGCCCCGGGTTTTGTTATGTCGAGGTCCTGCGACCCCTGGACACCCCGAGGGTTACCCAAAACCGGCCGGTAGAAATTTCCGCAAAAAGTACCCCTGAAAAGTGGGACTTCAGGGTTGACTAGGTCTTTAGCAGGTACAAAAGGTAGTCTTTGCCTCTACAGACGCCTAGATTTCAATTCTAGGGCCTCGTGAATACGGCCTGAGTTCACCGCAGAGACCGCGAAGGACGCAGAGCCGGTTTTAATTGATTTTTGCCCGGGACTCCTAACGGGTAAGTTGGGAGCATCTGCCCCAGGCAACCACCGGTGTTTCCAGCTTCTACAGGAAGCAAATTAGCTTCATTTTTAAGTCCCATAAGTCCGCTTTTAAAAACCTGCAAAAATCGAAGCTGTCAGATTTACATAAGAAACATAGTGCGACCATAAGCCCGTAAAAGCTGTCCCCGAAAAGTGGTAAAACTCAAAAGGGGTAAAACCTTGGGTGAGGTATGCCTGCGGACATAGAAAAGTACCCGCCAGCCTTTTTACAGCCCTATTTTTCAACTAAGGGACTTCGCAGGTTTAGCTCATGAGCTTACTTCTTGTTGGGTTTGACGTCGGAGGCGAGAACCCCGGCAGCAGCCCAGTTCTCTTTTGCGACATCTTCGAAGATGACTATGGTCGCCTCCGGCGTGGTATGAGCTATAGTGACCATGGCATCGGTGATAACTCGCGCCAGCTCCGCCTTTTGAGCGTGCGTCCTGCCTGTCCACATCTCGATCCGTATTATCGGCATCTTAAATCACCTCCCGGATTTGTTACGTTGCAACGCTGGTGATACAATAGATATGTTAGCCCTACAGAGCTTAACATGGAATGTACATAGGATGTCTAACTGGAGAGACAGGCTGAGCCTGAGGATTAAGAGATTCCTGGGGATAAACCCCATTTTGTGCGATAGCTGTAAATGGGATTGGCGCAGCGCTTGCCATGATCCCCAACGTCCCAACGCCACCTCTTGCCGCGAGTACAAGAAACGCGGCACCTAAACCCGAACGGTAGCGCAACTCACAGCCTATTCTCAGTCCCTGTCTAATGTTATGTCAAGTAATTACAGGCTTACTTCTTGGTATAGTCGTAAAACCCTTTCCCAGACTTCCGTCCCAGTTGCCCTGCTGTAACCATGCGCCTCAGCAGCAGCGGAGGCGCCCATCTGGGGTCCTTAAACTCAGCATATATTGAGTCACAAACATAAAGAAGAGTATCCAATCCCACCAGGTCAGCCAGCGCCAGAGGGCCTATGGGGTGATTGTAGCCGTAAACCATAGCATTATCTATGTCTTCCTTCGTAGCCAGTCCTGCCTCGTATACCTTTATAGCCTCAATCGACATGGGCATCGCAATGCGGTTGGCTATGAAAGCAGGCGTGTCTTTGGCTACGATGACTGTCTTCCCCAATGACTGTCCGAAGGCCTTCACCGTGTTGAAGCTCTCCTCACTGGATACAATAGTGGTCACGATCTCCAGCAGCTTCATTACGGGCACGGGGTTGAAGAAGTGAGTGCCGATCACCTTGTCAGGTCTTTTGGTCGCCATCGCTACCTCGGTGACAGATAGGCACGACGTATTCGTAGCCAGAACCACATTAGGGGCGCCAACCCTGTCGAGGTCGCCGAAAATCTTCTTCTTTAAATTCATATTCTCTGTGGCCGCCTCGATTACCAGGTCGCAATCGCCGAAGTCCTCGACCCTGGTGGTGCCCTTGAGCCGTCCCACGATGGCCGCCTCTTCCTCTCTCGACAGCTTGCCTTTCTCTACGCTCCTGGCAAGATTGCCCTTGATTACCTTCATCCCTTTGTTCAACAAATCATCGTTAATCTCCGACACCGTGACCTGGTAGCCGGATTGAGCGCACACCTGGGCGATGCCGCCGCCCATTATGCCGCAGCCTACCACGCCGACTTTCTTGATTGCCATTTATACTCCTTCTCTGCAATTGATTTTTAGCCTGTTCAAATATACCAAAGTGGGGGCAATTCAGTCAAGCTGGCATAACCCCGGCAAACGCCTATTCTCTGCGTGACACAGTTGCCTGAACAATTCCTCCCAGGTTCGTCACATGCCTGTTCGCGTTAACCCCTTTGAAGTATGTCTTCTTTAGCGATTCCAGGCTGATACTTTTCATTTGATAAAAACCTCTCCGGGAAAGGAACTCCCCGACAGCGTCTTCTTTCAAGGCAAACTTGGGAGGCTCACCTCTGCGCTCATAAGCTTGCCGCCATTTCTTCGCATCGCTACTCTCAGAAGCTGCATCCAGAGCTGACTGAAATGCGTAGTCGAAAATGATAGAGCTACCTTTACCCGAATTCTCAGCCACGAAAGCCAGGGTCTCATCCACAGCCTCCGGGTCGATGTACACAGTTACACCTTCCCAGATAAAAAGGGTCTTCTTACCCTTGTCATATCCGCTTTCCAGAAGACCTTCCCCGAGCTTCCTCTCGTCTAGGTCCAGGCCGACATAGGTCACATGGCTCGGCAGAGAACCAAATATCTTTTTGACCTTTTGTATTTTGACCCTCTGTGTGTTGGGATGGTCTACTTCGAAGACCCTTACCTTTGCCTTAAGTTCATCAATCCGGTAGGCCCTGGAATCATAACCGGCACCCAGGATAACCAACTGCTCTATGCCATCGTCAATACACTGCTTCAAATAATCATCGATATATCTGGTTCGAGCCACCAGACTGTCGGCAGCGCCGGGTAATATCCGTTCAGCGTACCACAGCGCAATCCTGGTAAGTAATCTGCACCGGACTACAATACCGAATCTAAGGCCGAGAAAACGCCTTGCGAACTGGTCTTCACAGACTCGTTCGTCCTTTGGTCTCAGCAATTCTGCAGCCCTTAAGGCAGCGTTCCCTTCCGCAGTAGCACTTGGTTTACCCTTTTTCATATTACCATCCGTTTCTAGGTCGCTTTCCACCTAGCATACGTTAGCCGTTCAGCTTGACAATATGTAAACATTGCCACTATACTCGTGTAAATCACCTGATATCAATTCAATAGTTTTTTCCTGTGCCAGGTATTATATCATGTTACTATAAACACTGACTCTTGACGGCTGACTGATGCAAGGAATAAGTACTGCCAAGAAAATAAGAAAGGGACTCAGTAAAGCTGTGAGATTGGCAGACGTTCTCACTGGTTCCAGAATCGTTGCAGCTCCTATAATTGTATGGCTTATATTCTCGAATGAGACGTATGCTGCTTATTACCTCTTTGCCGCCGCTGCCATAACCGACCTGCTTGATGGGTATGCTGCCAGGTGGAGCAAAAAGACCACCACATACGGAGCAACCTTTGACGGGCTGGCCGATCTCGTTCTCGTTTACACAACAATAGTTGCCCTCGCTATCAAGATGGATGCATACTGGCTCCTTGCTGCGGGGTTGATAACAATAGCTTTGATAATACCCGTAATGGGCCTTATCTCAAAAAAGGAAGGGAAGTTTATTTTACTGCACCTGGATACAAACATCCTTGCTGCTTTTATCTATCCCACGGTCATGGTATACATAATCGGCTGGCGTTATGCAGAGATTCTTCTTCTTGTTGCGTTCCTGGTCATCCTAGTATATGCAATTAGATATGTGCGCCATTTACGAACCGCCTACAAGTAGACGAAGCCATGCAGCGCCGAGGATGAAATGAACAAGGCAAAGAGACTTAGAGAGCTATTCAGCCGGGAAGGCGTAATAAAGATAGTAGGCGCCCATGATGGTCTGACAGCTAAATTGGTGGAGCATCATGATTTCGATGGTGTCTGGGCCAGTGGATTTGAAGTATCAGCTTCGCACGCTGTCCCAGATGCTAACATATTAACTATGACCCAGTACCTGGAAGCAGCTTCCATCATGAATGAAGCCGTGTCCATCCCGGTCGTTGCAGATTGCGACACAGGCTATGGAAATTCAAATAACGTGGCACACTTAGTTAAGAAATATGAGGCTGCCGGCATCGCCGCTGTCACGTTAGAAGACAAAAAGTTCCCCAAGGTCAATAGCTACATACCGGGACGTCAGGAACTAGCCTCAACAGCCGAATTCGTAGGCAAAATATTGGCGGCCAAGAACGCACAGCAGTCAGATGCCTTCATGGTTATTGCTAGACTTGAAGCGCTGATTGCCGGATGGGGTCAGGAGGAAGCATTACGGCGAGCCCACGCCTATGTAGAAGCCGGGGCAGATGCGATCCTCATTCACTCAAAGCAAACCACCCCAATTGAGGTCGTACAATTTGCGCAGGCATGGGATTTCTCGGCACCCTTGGTCATAATTCCTACATCCTATCCCATGATTACCTTGGACGAGGTGAACCGCCTGGGCATAAAGATGGTCATCTATGCTAATCAAGGGATCAGGGCCTCCATAAAGGCCATAAACAAAGTGCTCGCCAAAATCAAAGCAGAAGGATTACATGCTGTAAACGATGACATCGTCCCGATGAGCGAGGTCTTCAAACTCCAGGGCATGCCCGAAATGAAGGAGCATGAGAAAATCTTCCTGACGTCGGAGGAAGAACCTGTCCAGGTAGTTATCCTGGCGGCAGGCGCACCGCGTAACCAGGAATCGCTTGAGCCACTGCTCCGCGATATCCCTCTCGCCTGTCTGGATATTAATGGAAAGCCACTCCTGCAGAGAAATGTTGAAACCCTGAACAAGTGCAAGCTGTACAGAACTTCGGTGGTTAGAGGGTATAAGAAGGAACTCCTAAACATTGAAGGAGTAGACTACATTGATAATCCAAAGTACCAGTCAGAGCACGTACTGAGTTCCATTATGTGTGCCGAGAGCGTTTTGCGGGGCAAGACTATCATCCTATATGCGGACATACTGTTCGATGGTTCACTTATTGACCGCTTAAAATCGCTGGAGGCCGATTTCGTGGTTGTTGTAGATAATTCCTTCAGCAAATCGCTTCAGAGAAACAAGAAGCTCGAACTGGTTGCGACGAAAGAGGCTCTACCACGCGGAGATCGAGTTTTGACCTACGACCGCTTATATAATGTCGAGCGGATGGGCTGCCAATTACCTGACGAAAGAACGTGCGCGGAATTCATCGGCGTAGCCATGTTTTCTAAGAAGGGCATCGAGATTTTTAAGCGGGAATATCATAAGGCATATGCCGAGTATCGAGACAAGCCACTAGGAGAGGCGCCAAACGTTCTGCGGGCTACTTTGGTGGATTTCCTGCAGTATCTGATAGAGCTGGGCTACAATGTCAAGGCACTCCAGGTGAACTCGGGATGGATGGAAATCCACACTTTTGAGAACTACAAATACGCTTGTTCCATGGTCTCGGCTATTTAACCTCCTCTGTATCAGGCTTGTTCGGAGCATGAAGGAGTTATATGGTCAGCACCAGGCAATTCTGCGATGTACTGAAAAAATACGGGTTTAACTTTTGCACCGGGGTTCCCTGCACCATCTTGAAAGACATCATTTTATGCCTTTCGTCTGATGCAGACCTGCCGTATATACCGGCGACCAGAGAGGATGAAGCTATGGGAATAGCCACAGGAGCCTGCCTGGCAGGAAAACAGCCCGTGGTCATGATGCAAAACTCGGGGTTGGGTAGCTCCATCAACCCGCTGGCCTCGTTGGATATTCTATATAGGATTCCCATGCTGCTATTGATCAGTTGGAGAGGCTACCAGGGAAAAGACGCTCCGGAGCACCTCATAATGGGCGAGGCTATGTTGAAGCTGCTCGACGCCCTTGGTGTTCCATATCAGGTAATATCCGAAGATAATCCCGAGGCGGCAATCTCAGCTTCAGTTACGGCGATGAGAGCAAGAGGAATACCTGCTGCTGCAATCCTCAGAAGCGGTATCGTGCAATGAAAAGATACGACGCTATACGTGCCATAGTCCAGGCACTGGACGGTAACGAACTGCTTATCTCCTCTAATGGTATGATCAGCCGGGAGCTAATCACAGTCAGAGACGCTCCTCAGAACTTCTACATGATAGGCTCAATGGGGCTTGCATCTTCGATAGGCTTAGGGCTGGCAATCTCGCTATCGAAAGCACAAATCGTGGTCATAGAGGGAGACGGTAACGTCCTTATGAACATGGGCTCTATAGCGACCATAGGACATTCCGCTCCTAGAAACCTGATCCAGGTTGTTCTCGACAATGAGTGTCATGATTCAACCGGCGGCCAGCCAACTGTCTCGAGCACCATGAGATTGGAGGAGGTAGCACGAGCCTCAGGGTATCGTGTGGCTGCCAGAGTGGCAAACGAGGCCGAGCTAGGAAAGGTCGTCAGACAGTCGTTAAGGGAGGGGCCTGCTTTCATTCTGGTCAAGGTTGAGAAGGGCAGTGTCAAAGGGATAGCGAGGGTTTCACATTCCCCGGAACAGATTAGGAGTCGGTTTCAACAGGCAGTCCGAATGTTTTCTGGTTAGCTTGAGTAGGACAAGAATCTGGAGTTTCATGAGTTTCAGCTTCATATTGCCTCAGAAAATTATCTTCGGCAGGGGCTCTATTGAGTCAATCGGCGAAGAGGCGAAAAGGCTGGGCGGCAGGAGAGTATTCATTGTTACCAGCCCGGGGATGGTACAGCGCCCGCACTTAAAACAGGCCGCCGATTCGCTCAAGAAGCACAAAATGCGGTTTGATGTCTTCTCTGAAGTAACACCTGAGCCCCCGATTGAAGACGTCTACCGTTGTTTTGCGGTCGCCCGAAAGAAAGGGTCTGACCTGCTGGTCGGTCTGGGCGGAGGCAGCGTTATGGATGTGGCCAAGAAAGCAGCGGCTGACTTATCGTTGCCCAGGATAATGGTACCTACCACCGCCGGGACAGGGAGCGAGGTTACTCACGAGTCTGTGCTGAAGGTCGACGGCAAGAAGAAGGCTTTCGTAGAGGCTGGCCTGACCGCTGATGTAGCGATCGTTGACCCGAATTTGTGCCAGACTATGTCAAAGCGGCTGGCCACCAGCTCGGCGATGGATGCGCTGGCGCACGCCGTTGAGTGTCACGAGTCTAGGAAGAGTAACCCCATAGCCAGGACTCTGGCTCTGGAGGCCTACAATCTCGTGAAAGACAACCTGATGCAGGCGCTGAAGGGCGATACTCAGGCGATGGTCAACTTGTCTCTGGGGAGCCTGATAGCTGGCATGGCCTTCGGCAACTCGGGGACTACACTGGGGCACGCCCTTTCGTATCCCCTTTCAAATCGAGGAATGCCACACGGCGAGGCTGTCGCTGTTACTTTGCCCTATGCTCTCGATTTCAATGGCTCCGACCCGGCCTTCGCCAGAAAGCTGCAAAAGCTGGCGCGAACCATAGAGTTCCGATGGAACCCGGGGTGGGATGCCCGCGAGATGGCTACGGAGGTTATGCAGGATGAGAGGCATCTGGGAAACAATCCCGTTGAGGTAACCTTCGAAGATGTCCTCGCCATATTCGAGAAAATGAAGAACGAGTTTCACAAGCGGTAATGAAAGCCATAATACTCGCATCCGGTGTAGGTAGAAGGCTTCGTCCTTTGACCGACCAATATCCGAAATCTTTGCTGAGAGTCGGCGGCACAACTATCATAGACTACCAGTTAGAAGCCCTGGCAGAGCATGGAATTCGCGACATAGTGATAACCACTGGTCATCTCGGCAAGAAGCTTGAAGAGCACGTTCGAGAGACCAGTGCTGCCTCGATTCAGTTTGTTCACAATCCGGAATATCAGCGCACGAACTATATCTACAGCCTCTGGCTGACCAAAGGCCTGCTTGATGACGATATCATCTTGTTGCATGGTGACCTTTTATTCGACAGCGTCCTTATCAAGAAACTGCTAGATGTGGGAGGGAATCGAGTTCTGGTAAACCGGCATATGCTCTCGCCTGAAAAGGACTTTAAAGCTCTAATCAAACGCGGAAGGGTGGTACGAATCGGTGTCAATCTATCCGGCCCGGGAACTTTCTTCTGCGCCCCGTTGTACATGTTCTCAAAAGCTGATTTCCCGCTCTGGCTCGATAAGATAGAGGATTTCGTAAGGCAAGGCAAGGTGGACTGCTATGCTGAGGATGCCTTCAACGAGATATCCGATAGCCTGTCACTCCGCCCCCTGTACTTCAAGGAATTCTGCATTGAGATTGACACCAAGGCCGACTTGGAGAGAGCGAGGAGGTACTTCCAGATAGAAAGCAGGCGGGCAAATGTCGAACGCAACTAAACGGATAGAGGTCGAGAGGCTGGATTGCTTCTGGCAGCGTAGTCAATGTTAGGCCGGAGTGTCGTCCTTCTGGCTGCTCTTGCCTTTTTGAGAACGGCTCCTCAGAAAGGTCTTGGCTGTTCTCCAGAAAACTGGCATCGCGAAACACAATCCAACAAATGCTGCTGCGATGAGATGAAGGCTGGAACTGCCGCTTTCGTGATTGGAGCTGTCAGCCGCCAGAGCGAGGGCTGGATGAAAGAGGATGAAGACGACCGATACCGATGTCAATAGCATGAAACGTTTCATTCCGGTTCCTTACGCTGAGGCAGTGTCAATTCCATATAGATTTACAATGGACTGTGTGGATTGTACCATACAGCCTTCAGACTTGTCGAGTTGCAGACATCACGAACATACTACTCAATCAAGATTTGGAGAGTGCGCCTATGAAAGCATATATCGTGCAAAGCAATAAGAAGATTGAGCCTTTCGGTGACCCCCCTCGCGATTGCCTTATCGCTAACCGTAAGCTGAGTGAGATTCAGGAACAAGTGCTGCAAAGACTTGGCATAGAACTCAAAATAATACCGGATACTGCTCAGATAGAAGACCCGGATGAACATATTGTCTTAGCGGACAACCTATTCTTCACCCGAGAGTTAATGAAAGAGTTCATCTATAGGTCACGAATGCTGAAAAGTTGCACCACATGTGCCCTCAAACCAGGACTTGTTACCCTCCATAGCATGGTTGCCACCCAAGATGTGAAGATACACGCCGATAGGGTTGAATATGCTCTCCGTTATATGCCTGCCCAAAAACTGCGCGGAGAGCCTGTACCTGTAGTGATCGACCCAGAGCAGTTCTCCCAGGTCGTTCCCATGCCCGAGCATATACGTGGCTCCCAACCGTATCGCATGCCCCTGACTGACACATTGCTGATCCAGGTAGACCACTGGACTAACCTGTGGGCGGCCAATATAGCTACCCAGCTGGCTGAAGTAGCCAGACTTATGAAGTCTCCTAAACTGAAGCTCTTGGGGTTAGCGCTGAGAGCACGCTCCCTGAATAAATGGAGAGTCCTTCATCAAGTTAATAAGATTGGTAAGAATTGCGATATTCATCCCACAGCCTATATAGAGGGCAGCACCATCGGAGATAATGTGCTTATTGGCGCCGGCTCTGTCGTCAGGCTTTCCGTTATCGGAGACGGTTCCGCCCTCGGCAGCAACGTGACTATAGAATCTTCTATACTCGGGGAGGAATGCACCATAAATTCAGGGTGTACCGTTTTCTTCTCTGTGCTGTATCCTCGTGCCGTATCCTCGTCCAGACTGCTCTTAACGAGCACGTGCGGCAGGGATACATTTATCTCAGATTTAGCCGGCCTGGCTGACTTTCGCTTTGATGGGAAACGAATAGAAGTCATGAAAAACGGCGTCCCTGTAAACACAGGCGTTATCAACTTGGGTGCGTGCCTTGGGCACGGTGTATACCTGGGTGGCGGCTGCGGGGTTGCCCCAGCGACAGCTATCCCCAATGGATTACGAATTTTACCAAAGAAACCATTGATTGGCGAAGTCAGTCCAGACGGGACAATTCCCGGACATCGCGTAATTAACACACAACATATTTCTCGAAGCCCTGACGCTTCCCCAACCGGTAACGACAGTCCTTGACAGAGTATTGCGGGGCATGTATTATGCCATCCCTCAATGATAGTGCCCCTTTTTGCAAACCCGGGACCCCAGATTCACCAGCCGTGGCTCAGCCTCGCCGCGAGCCCGTAGGGTAGCCCGTATTCTCTCATCCTCTGCTGAGTGCTGGCGATATCGTAAGTCACGCGGTGATGCCAGATTACGCCATGGTCACTATCGTAGATAGCGTAGCTGGCACGGGGATCGCTATCGCGAGGTTGCCCCACACCGCCGGGATTTATGATCATGCGATTACCGTCAAGGGTAAGCGGGACATCTATGGGAAACTCATGTAGCAGACATTCTCCTTCAGGGGCAAGCAGTTCAAACACCAGTGGTACATGGCTGTGTCCCACCAGGCAGAACCTGGTCTGAAAGTAATTGAAACTGAACTTGGCGACATGTGTGGAAACCAGGTACTCCCATATCGGCTCACGAGGGCTGCCGTGCGTCAGCGTGAAATCTCCCTCGCTGGTAACAAGCGGGAGATTGGTGAGATAATCTACATCCTGCTGGTCCAATTGCTGCCCGGTCCAGCGACAGGCGGCGGCAGCCTCGGGGTTGAAATCATCAACGTCTATCTTGCCTATCGCGCCCCAATCGTGATTTCCCGCCACACAGATATGGTCGTAGTGGCGAAGCAGCTCGATGCACTCCTTGGGGTCAGGGCCATAACCGACGATGTCCCCCAGACACCAGATACGCTCGAATCCTCCCCTCGCCTCAATGTCCTGGAGCACAGCCTGGAAAGCAGTAAGGTTTGCGTGGATATCAGAGATAATTGCGCAGCGCATGTTACAAGCTAATATATCAGGTTTCACTGCGTTTGGCTATGTTATTGTAGACTTGAACCAAAGCAGCTATAATCACACCCATGAAAGTCTGGGAGCTGGGAGAATTCGGCTTAATCGAGCTTATCGCCGAGACTGTGGGCAAAGCTAAAAGACATGACCTCGTAGTCGGTATCGGCGACGACACTGCTGCCTGGCGCGTTGATAAGTCCATACAGCTCGGCACCACAGATATTCTGATACAGAACGTGCATTTCACCCTGGACATCGCTACCTGGAGGGAACTGGGCTGGAAAGCGCTTGCGGTGAACATCAGCGACATCGCTGCCATGGGCGGGACGCCCAGCTTCGCAATGGTCTCACTGGGCTTGCCGCCGGAGACCGAGGTAGACAATGTTGTCGAGCTTTACCGCGGCATGAAGGAGATAGCATCTAAGTTCGATGTTGACATCGTCGGTGGCAATATCAGCAGGGCTCCTGTAGTCATCATAGACGTCAGTTTGATAGGAAAAGCATCAGGTCCGCTGCTCACCCGCTCGGCAGCAGCGCCCGGCGACCAAATCGCCGTAACCGGTTACCTGGGGCTCTCAGCGGCCGGCCTCAAGATACTGAAATCAAAGCGCAAGCTTGACTCGAAAACGATCGCCTTTTTCAGAGAAGCCCATTTGAGACCACACCCCAAGGTAGCTGAAGGTCAAGTCCTGGTGCAACATGGTGTAAAAGCAGCCATAGACCTCAGCGACGGATTGCTCGGCGACCTGACCCATATCTGCAAGGCAAGCCGCGTTGGGGCCAGAGTATGGATGAACAAGCTGCCCATACACCCACTGCTGAAGTCTGCCTTCAAAAAGGAATCGCTGAGACTGGCGCTTTCCGGGGGAGAGGATTACGAGCTTCTGTTCACAGCCAGGAGTGAAATAATCGCTAAGCTCAAAGACATTATGTCAAGCCCAGTGACAGTTATCGGCGAGATAATAGGTGATGAGCAAGGGCAAGTTACCCTTCTAGATACGCAGGATAAAGCAGTAAAGTGGGATGAAACAGGATGGGACCACTTCAAGTCACCTGGACTAACCAAACAGTGAAATCGTTGCAGATAGTCAGCAACAGCCCGGAGCAAACTCGCAAGATAGGAATGAAGCTGGGCGAACTGGCGGCTTCAGGCGATGTCATACTTCTGGTAGGCTCCCTCGGTGCAGGCAAGACATGCCTCACCCAGGGCATCGCCCGCGGGCTGGGCATATATGAATACACCGCTAGCCCCTCTTTCGTTCTAGTCAGAGAGTATCAAGGTAAGCTGCCTTTATATCATATAGACCTTTACCGCCTCGACAGAATAGAAGAAGTGACACAATTGGGTCTCGATGACTATCTCTATGGCGATGGGGTATGTGTGGTGGAATGGGCGAATAAGGGATTGAATGTGCTTCCCGAGGAGCACCTGCTTATCGAAATGCAAATTGTTTCCCCGCTGAAACGCAAGCTCAGCTTTATGCCCGAAGGCACAAGATATTTGAAGATGCTATCGAGGCTAAAGAGTGTACCACGCGGAGCCAGGAAGTAAGCGATGGAGCTAGCTATCGACACCTCAACCGATACTGCCGGCATCGCATTATCGTCACAAGGCAAGATAATTGCCGAGCTTACCTGGCATGCCGGACAGAACCACACCACTGAGCTGGCACCGAACCTCCTCTGCATTCTGGAACAGGCCAGGCTGAATCTCAAAGATATAAATGGCATTATCGTAGCGAAAGGGCCCGGAAGCTTCAACGGGTTAAGAGTGGGGATGAGCTTTGCCAAGGGACTTGCGCTGGCTCTGGATATCCCGCTGGTGGGGGTCAGCACCCTTGAGGTAGAGGCTTCCCCCTACGCTGCTACCACCTTACCTATCTGTCCGATACAGAATGCCGGACGCGGCGAGATCGCCGTTGCCCTTTTTCAGACTAAAAGAGGAAAGTGGTGCCGCCTGGTCGAGGAGCATATAACAACGGTAGAAGCCCTGATACCCGAAATAAATCGCCGCACCATCTTCTGCGGCAGAATCCCCCCAGAAATGGTGCTGCAACTCAGAGAAAGGCTGAAGCGAAAAGCCTTGATTGTCGAGAGCGCGGCAGGGTTGCGTCGTGCTGGTTACCTGGCTGAGCTGGGCTGGAGCAGGCTCAAGTCTGGCGACTTCGACCACTCCCCTACTCTGGAGCCGCTATACCTTAGAAGGCCAGCAATTACCATTAGCCATAAGGTAAAACATTGACGATCATTAATGTGCTGCATAGACTGTGAGCGCTTCGTCCCAGGTACAAACATAAATATCGCTACGTTATGTAAAGTTGATTTGTCATGAAAAGAGCTTATCTTCTCAGCGGCGAGCCCGGCAGCGGCAAGACCACTATCATTAAGGAAGTGCTGAGCAAAGTGAATAAAAGCGCCGGGGGCTTTTACACAGAGGAGATACGCAGCCAGGGTGTGCGTCAGGGATTCCAGATCATTACCCTCGATGGCAAAAGTGCCGTACTTTCCCACACCAGTGTACGCAGCCCGCACCGCGTCGGCAAGTATGGGGTCGATACAGACAGCATGGACAAAGTGGCAGCCCCGGCTTTAAGGCAGGCCATACAAAGCAAGGATATCATAGTAATCGACGAGATCGGTAAGATGGAGCTGTTCTCGCCATCTTTCAAGGATGCTGTAATAGAGGCGCTGCAGAGCGAAAAGAAGGTCCTGGGCACAATCATGCTTGCCTCTCATCCCTGGGCTGATAGAATAAAGGAACGACCGGAGGTAGAGGTAATAGAAGTAACCAGACTTAATCGTAACGAGGTAGTCAATCAAGTGCTGGCTTGGATTGGGGCATTGTCACCCTGAGCAGAGCGAAGGGTCTCAGTGACTCTTAGCTTAGCTCAAAAAGACATTACTTTAACTTGTGAAGGATGGGAAAATGGAAAGAACTCTTGTTTTAGTCAAGCCTGACGGTGTGCAGCGGGGGTTGATAGGCGAGATAATCTCACGATTTGAGAGGACCGGGCTCAAGCTTGTGGCCCTGAAGATGCTCCAGATGGACAGGGAGATGGCAGAAAAACATTATGCCATCCACCAGGGCAAGCCCTTCTTCGAGGGACTGGTGAGCTTCATCACCTCAAGCCCGCTTATCGCAGCCGTTTTCGAGGGCAAGAGTGCAGTCGAAGTTGTACGCAAGATGATGGGAGCAACTGACCCCGTGAAGGCAGCGCCTGGCACAATCAGAGGCGATTTAGCATTGGATATAGGGCGCAATGTGGTGCATGGCTCGGACTCGCTGGAGAACGCACAAAAGGAGATCAGCCTGTTCTTTTCTCCCCCAGAGATAGTCAGCTATGAGCGACAGGTAGAGCCGTGGATCAGAGAATCCTGATTACAGGGGTGGCCTTGCCCCACAACTGCTCCAGATCGTAATATTCTCGCTGGGGCTGCGCGAAGACATGCACTATAACCGTACCGAAATCGAGGAGTACCCAGCCTGAATCTGCGCTTCCTTCTCGGCGATAAATATTGATGCCTTCCCTACTCAATACCCCATCGATTTCATCGCAGATGGCGTTGATCTGGCGGTCACTTTCGGCACTGCAGATAACGAAGTAGTCAGCAAAAGAAGTCACCTGTCTGATATCCAGCATCAGGATATCAACAGCCTGTTTATCGAGGGCAGCCTCCATAGCCTTCTTGGCTATCTCCGCAGATTCCAGATTTGACCTCCCCGCTCTCCCGCTGGCTCTATTATAGCACGCCTGTCACTATGTTCAACAAAATCCTTTCAGGCTTAAAACTGCAAACACGCATTGGAACTTGACTGGTTCACAGAAGCTGATATTATATGAGCATCTTCTAAGAAAAGAATTCCTCTAAATTGAAAATTTCTCAACAAATAGTAATCCTTACTCTCATCATAATGACCATCCCAATACCAGCGACCATACTCCACGCTGAAGATGCGATTAATCTTTTGCAGAATCCTACCTTTGAAGATGGCACAACTGGATGGCAAGGTTACGGTGGCACTCTGACCTACACAAACAATCCTGTTCATACAGGTAGTCGAGCCGCTGTCCTTATCGCCAACGAAGCGGAGGCTTATATCTTTCAGACCGTTCATGTCTTGGCCGGACACACCTACATTTTTAGTGGGTGGACATATCAAAATGACCTCTACGAACCAATCATCTTTTTGCGAATCTCTTGGTATGGGAGCGAAAATGGGGCTGGTGGAGAGATCAGTCAGAACGATTCCCTTGGTTTGGTATACAAACTTAGTAATTATAGCTTTCTTACCACAGACCACTGCATTGCACCAGCTAACGCACACTCTGCTATAGTGAAAGGGATAGTAAAAATTGCTGCCCCGAATCAGCCTGCTTCTGTCTATTTCGATGATATGACTTTCATAGAGACCATAACTGCCCCAACGTCTACCCCAACACCTACTCCAACACCTACCCCTAGCTCGACCTGCGCCCCAGACCTACTCACAAACCCGGGCTTCGAAGAGGGCATAACCGGATGGCAATCATACAGAGGCAACTTATCTCAGGTTGCCTCACCGGTACACGATGGCAACTTCGCTGCCGCCCTCATCACCGAATCCTTTGATACCAAATTGGTTCACCAACTCATAAATATTCAGGGCAATGGCACATACTGCTTCAGCGGTTATGTTTGGAAAAACGATCCAGGAATAGAGAGAGTGCACCTTGAAGTATGGTTCTACGACAATCCAGAGGGAGATGGCTCATATCTGTTCAGATATCCATCTACAGAAGAATTGATAAGCGATGTTGCTTCCTATCGATTTCTCTCTACAGGAGAGCGCACTGCACCATCAAACGCACGCTCGGCCAGAGTCAATGCTATAGTAGTTCCTCATTCTGCAACTCCTGCCACTGTTTACTTCGATGACTTCAGCTTTGTCGGTCCAGCCTTCTCAAC